>CALNCC010000120.1 GCA_937875275.1 uncultured Dysgonomonas sp.
TCGCCGTCAATGTTATCTACCTCGTGCTGCAAGCACCGTCGTTTCGCTTCGGCATGGGATATATCTACGCCATCATGCTGTTTGCCTGCTGCATATGGATTGGGCGCGACAATATCTGCCTGAAACAATATTCGCTCAATTTCGGTTACGGCTCACGCACGTTCGGCATACGCAATCTGGCGATACTCATCATCGTGGCATTCGTCGGATATCTGTCTGTCAACTCAATACACAACGTCAACCGCACCAAGCGACACCTGATGACGGAAAACCGTATGGAGAAAAACGATGCTTTGCTGCGAATATTCTACAAGCCCATCACTACATCGGATCGGATAGAGATGGTAAATAAAGATGCTCGTTACCACTCGTGGCCTGAGGCGGGATTCGTAGCCTATCCGCTCAGCAACTCGGTGTCGGTGTATGTGTCGGTCGATCGTCAGAGCTATCTGTACGATATGCCGCTGACTGTTCCCGATTACAATGTGGAGAGCATACATTTCAAGTCTATTTTTCAAGATCATCGCGATCTCGAATTGCGGGGCAGCAGTGTCGAAGACGGTTTCCGCACACGATTCGAAAACAGGGATAATCTGAAAAAGAAAATACCTGTACTTACTCGCGAAACGTAACAAAAAAATACCTGCCCCGAGATATAAAATGCACGACAACCCATTTTTTTTTCTTAAATTTGCATTCTTAATATTTTATAAAACAACACAATGAGAAAATTACACATCCTATTTGCCACTCTGTGCCTCGTTTTGGCAGGAGCGTGCAGCAGCGACGACATTTTAGAACAAACACCCGAGACGCCTGAAACACCCGACACGCCACAGGCGAAAGGGCAGCGCATCACCATCCGTGCCTCGGTAGACGATGCAATGGGCACAAAAGCCGGAGTAGTGGAAAATAACACCGATTACAAAGCCGGCGAAACATTCTACTGGAGCAATGGCGATCAGATCAAACTCTTCTTTGTGCAAGTGGTGAATGGAAAAGAATATTTCGACTATTGGAATCCTATTCCCACAGCCCTCTTCACAGCCGAGAGTGCAGCGGACGAGGCGGCAGACTTCACGGGCTACATCCCCGACGGATTGCCTGACGGGACATACAACATATGCGCCTCCTCGCCAAAGATGGAGCAGTATTCTTTTTATATGGATGAGAAGGCCCCGTTAGAATATGATTGGAGTTTCCTCTCTTCTCTTCAGCAACATCAGACGCAGGCAGGCAAGTCGTCGCAAGGATTATATACCGATGGCAATATGGAACTGTGGGGGAGAGCAGTGGAAGGAGTGGAAATAGAGGATGGCAAACTGAAAAACCCAATGCAGAATCTCTCCTACGAGATGGTTCAGCTGAATGCCATGTTGCGTTTCACTATTACTAATACGATGGATAAGGCAATGACCGTAAAGAAAATATCGGTTACGACGAAAAAGGGTAGCGATGATATCAATACATTCTTTAGCTATTCCGCCAACCTCAATTATTCTTCTGGAGCAGAATGCTGGAGCGTTACTTACGCTACCCGGTGGAGCACTATGAGCCTGACGATAGAGCCAAATGAGGAAGAAGAAGCCACGATAGGCAAAGGCAAAACTTTCGATGCCTATGTGTGTGTGCTGCCATCTGATGGTGTTTTGGCTGATGGTGGTGCTCTTGTTGTGGATGTTTTGTTAAAGGCTGCCAATGGTAAGGAGTATCTGCGTCAAGGAAAAATAACAAGTACGACTCCCGGTTTCAGTTTTCTCTTCAAGAAAGACGAAGGACTGCAAGCCGGAGCGCGTTACTATTTCGATATCGCACTGACCGAGGACAAAATCGATCCGGTTACTTACAAAGTAGGCGATCTTTATCCTCGAGTAGGTGTTCCCGAAGGCATTGTGTTTGAGGTAAACGAAGCAGGCACAATAGGAAAGATGGTCAGTCTCGACGAAAGCACAGGTAAGACATGGGGCGCAGACGGGAAGATCGGTATAATAAGCTGGATTGACGGAGAAGGCAATACAGTCACAATAATAGACATAATCGAAGCAGCAGCAGAAGGAGAAGACCTTAGAGGTACATACCCCGCTTTCGAGTGGTGTGCAAACAAGGGAGACGGTTGGTATCTG
>CALNCC010000121.1 GCA_937875275.1 uncultured Dysgonomonas sp.
TTTATGTTGCAATCCCATATTTGGGTCAAGTTGCCTTCATTGATGTATTTGCGGTCATAGAATGTGATTCCCATTTCCATGACGAGGCTTGCCTGTGTTTCTTTCTGAGGATTGTTGTATTCGAAAAACGGCAGTTTTACCATTTCTTTTTTTTCGCTGTCGAATCGCCATGTTACTCTCTCTGCATTGCTCTTTCCATCTTTCTTGTCGTAGGCATAGTATATGTTTACTACCAGATCGGGGTCTTCGTTGCTTCTTATCATTCCTTTTGCTATCAGTGTATTGCTGATATTTTCGAAAATGAGTTTGTCTATACTCGATGCATCAGGATCTTCGATGATGTCGAACGTATGATAATCGGCAAAATCGGCATTTGGATTACTTTCAACTTTGAGAGGCAGAGTGAAACGTCGTTGGCTCGAATTTTCTAAACTGTAGAAAGAGAATATAGATGAAAGTTCTCGTTCGCTGACCGAATTTACATTCACACATTTGCGTTGCAGGGTGTAGCTGCCAAAATATGTATTCATATTGCGGATCGTGAACTCGACCGACGGCTCGTGCACATCGAACAACCAGCTGGCGATGGTAGGATTGTCGCGCAGATAAGTAGCCTTTCCGTTTATTTCCATTATGATATCCCCGATTTTGATGCCGGCTTTGTCGGCAGGAGAATGAGGCTCGACGTCGGTAATGACAAGCTCTCCGTATCCCCAGTTGGGCGTTGTGCTCGAGTCGAAAGTTATTCCGTAATAGCAGTTCTGATCGAAAAGAGTTTGCGCCTTACTACTCAACACAAAGGCACAAAGTATGAAAGTGCTTAAAAAAATCTTCTTCATCCGGATATAAAATTGCTGCTTTAATATTCAGGCTGCAAAGATAGGCTTTTTAAGCCGAATAGACGATACTAAAGAATAATAATCAAGAGGATATAGACGAATGTTGACAATATTTAGGAGTTGTTCGTCGTAGAGACAACTCTTTAGGGATTAGAATGGAACTTCGTTTATATCGGTTTTGTCGGGATGAAAATCTGCTGTCGAATTCTGAGTAAATGAACTGATTTTGGATGTGTATTCTCCTCCCTCGATGGCGTACTCATCGTTGACATTCTGAAAACGAGCAAACTCGCTCTTGAAGCGTAGTTGTACGTCTCCCGTAGCACCATTACGATGTTTTGCGATAATAATTTCGGCAAGTCCGATTAGTGAATTTCCTTTGTCGTCTTCCAATATTTTGTAGTATTCGGGTCTGTGAATAAAGCATACCATATCGGCATCCTGCTCTATGGCTCCCGATTCGCGCAGGTCAGACAATTGCGGACGTTTGCCTTCCGATCCGGTACGAGATTCTACTCCACGATTCAACTGCGACAGGGCAATGATAGGTATATTCAATTCTTTGGCAAGACCCTTCAGTGAACGAGAGATCATACTTACCTCTTGCTCACGGCTACCATAGGTCATGCCACTTGCGTTCATCAATTGCAGGTAGTCGATAATGATAATCTTGATACCATGCTCACGAACAAGGCGGCGAGCCTTTGTCCGGAGTTCGAAAACTGATAGGCTGGGGGTGTCGTCGATAAATATCGGCGCATCGTACAGCTCTTTTATTTTATAGTCGAGTTGTTCCCACTCATATGGAGCTAATTGTCCGTTCTTTATCTTTTCGCCCGGTATCTCGCACGTGTTCACTATCAGACGATTGACGAGCTGCACGTTTGCCATCTCTAACGAGAATAATGCTACCGGATAGTTGTAACTTACCGCCATATTCTTAGCCATCGACAACACGAATGCTGTCTTACCCATTGCCGGACGGGCAGCAATGATGACAAGGTCGGAGTTTTGCCATCCCGATGTTATTTTATCCAGACTGGTAAATCCTGTTTGCAGACCGCTAAGTCCTTCGGGGCGATTGGCAGCGATCTCCAACAGGTTCAGGGCTTCTTTGATGACCGGATTGATCTGTGTAACGTCTTTCTTAACGTTGCGTTGCGATATCTCGAACAGTCGGCTTTCGGCTTCCTGCATCAAATCATCTACGTCCGATGTTTCGTCGAAAGCTTTGTTGGTTACTTGCGATGAAAAAGAAATCAGCTCCCTTGCCAAATATTTCTGTGCTATGATGCGGGCATGAAATTCGATATGTGCAGCTGAAGCTACTTTTTCGGTCAATTGAGCTATATACACCGGTCCGCCTACAACATCCAATTCTCCGGCTTTGCGCAATTCTTCAACAACGGTCAGCATATCTACCGGAGCCTGTCGAATAGCGAGATTTACTATTGCGGTGTAAATAGTCTGATGTATAGGGTCGTAGAAACTCTCGGGTTTGAGAATGTCGCTGACAAGCGAATATGCATCTTTTTCGAGCATGAGTGCACCTATTACAGCTTCTTCCAGCTCTCTTGCCTGAGGTTGTATCTTACCTACTTCAGCCAAGCTTGTGCTGTTTTCTTTGGGTTTTGTTCTGCGAGAATTTTTGTTCGTTTCGGACATAGTGAATCAATTTTCATGTCAAAGATACGCTATTTATACTTTGATATGAATTGTAGTTATTAAAAAAATATCAAAACAATGGTGGATATTACGGATTGTATTTTGCGACTTTCAGTATTGTCTGAGCATCTGTTTTGAGCAGGTCGGCAGCATTTATCTCGTTTTTATCTAAATATGCTTTGACTATTTGCCAGCCCGTCCACGCTCCGGTTCTTCCCGGCGATTGTTTCGACATGGTTGAGGTATACGCTGCATCTTCGATGTATTTCCCGATAACGATATGGTTTTTCGAAAAGAGTTGATTGCCTTCTACTACTGTTTTCCAGA
This sequence comes from uncultured Dysgonomonas sp., assembly GCA_937875275.1. GTDB lineage: Bacteria > Bacteroidota > Bacteroidia > Bacteroidales > Dysgonomonadaceae > Dysgonomonas. Next base: position 2,832 of record CALNCC010000121.1, read on the forward strand.
TTCTCTTTTCGTTTGTTTTACACCATTCCAATTGTTCCGGCGTATAGCCCATCAGCGTTTGTTCGTCGAGATGGGGTAATATTTGCGACAGCAGGTACAACAGTTTTCCTTGTTCTATCATCGAAGAGAGTAAAGTCGGCTGCTTGTCTTCTTCCACTACTTCGCTCATCAACCAAGCCCTGACAATGTCGCGGACTAACATTTGCGGTTGCATCTGTTGGCGTTCGTGAGGTTGGAAGAACGCAAAATATGCAGGATAATCGCTGCCGAGATATTTGTCTGCGGATATTGAGATCAGTCCATCGACAATAATAATATTTTCTTTGAATAAACATTTGGTCAACATCAAAGAAAATACCAAA
>CALNCC010000122.1 GCA_937875275.1 uncultured Dysgonomonas sp.
GATCTATATCGCGAAGGCAATCTTATCTTGTCGGATATCAACATCAAGATAGCTGAAGGTGAATTTATATACCTGATTGGGAAAGTGGGTTCGGGGAAAAGTACCTTCCTGAAAAGTATATATAGTGAGGTGTCCATCAGCAAAGGTTATGCTCAGGTGTTGGACTATAATCTCGAATCTATAAAGAAGAAGCAAATACCCTATCTGAGGCGAAAGATCGGAGTTGTCTTTCAGGATTTTCAACTATTGATAGACCGTTCGGCTGAAAAGAACCTTGAGTTTGTTTTGAAAGCTACCGGATGGAAAAACAAGGGACTGATAAAACTTCGTATCGAAGAAGTCCTTACGCAGGTCGGCATGCAAAGTAAAGGTTACAAAATGCCGCATGAACTGTCGGGAGGTGAGCAACAACGCATCGTTATTGCCCGTGCATTACTCAATTCTCCGGAAATTATTGTTGCCGATGAACCAACCGGAAATCTCGACCCAGAAACCGGAAATCAGATTGTACAATTGCTGCATAATATATCGAAAGAAAATACAACTGTCATCATGTCAACACATAACTATGCAGTAGTGCAAAAATATCCAGGGCGTATAATAAAGTGTGAAGACGGATACTTAAAAGACTTAAAATCATCTCAAGAACGAGAAAAGTAACTGCCATGAACCTTAAGAACGACTTGACGTTAAGTAAATTAAACTTATCAGACAAAGAGAGTGTTGATTTTGTGCATCAAACATACATTGAGGCATTTCCACTCAGCGAGCGGAGGTCGTTCGATATAGCTCTCAGCTTGCACGAAGATTCGGCTCAGAAATTCAGTATTCTTCTCGCCCGTAAGAAAGATCAGATGCTTGGCTTTTTTACATTCTGGGATTTGGGTGAGTTCATCTTTGCTGAACATTTTGCTATAGCATCGGTGATTCGTAATAGTGGTGTAGGACAAGATGTTATGGATATATTTCTCAGTAGCCAGAGTAAACCTATTGTGCTTGAAGTCGAACTGCCGACAACCATTTTGTCGGAAAGAAGAATAGGCTTTTACCAGCGTCTTGGATTCAGGCTATGGGGAAATGTTCAATATCATCAACCTCCATACAACAAAGATGGTAATCCAATACCCATGAAACTGATGTCGTTTGGCAACATTGATGTTGCAAAGAATTACATTGATATCAAGAACCGGATATACAGCAAAGTATATAATTATTGAAAAGATCCAAATAATATCCGCATATTGTATTCGTGATGCCCAATATTTACACATGGCTGTCTGGATACAATAATGGAGAAAAAAGTAAAGGTACATGAGGAAATATAGAATCCCGGTGGATAGGACTGATATAACAATAAAGAAGTCTTATCTCGTCTTAGAGGTGGGACCCGGTCATAATCCATCAAAAAGGTCGGATGTATTAGTCGAAAAGTACATTAATAATAATGAGCATCGATGCGGCGATGTCAAAGTCTATCAACATCAGAAATTATTAAATTATGATGGAGATAATATGCCATTCAATAATAAACATTTTGATTATGTTATTTGTAATCAGGTATTAGAACATACCGATAATCCGTCGGATTTCTGTAAAGAACTATCTCGAGTTTCTAAGCGAGGTTATTTGGAATGCCCATCTTTTCTCGGTGAATTTCTTTTTCCCAAAGAATCTCATGCATGGGTAATTATGGAGGAGCAGGGTGTCTTATATGCAATGAAAAAGAACCATAATCTCTATAAGCAAGATTTTGGTAATTTCTTTTTAAACATATATCCATATAAATCTCTCTTATGGCGATTGTTACAGATGAGTGTTCAAAATCTTTGCTTTGTGAGAATAGAATGGAATGAGAATATTGTATGCAGAATTGTAGAAACATCGAAAGATGAAGGATTTCACTTGTTCGATACAAAAAATATTCAGGAATTTATTCATAAACCGTCAATAAATAAGATCTGCAAGTCCCTGCTTGTTCTGATAAGGGTGCAACTAAGAAAACTTATTTAGAATATATTTTCAGGGCACCGGATCATATCCATGTCCTCCCCACGGATGGCAACGGGCTATACGTTTTATAGCTAACCAGCTACCCTTGAACGGGCCGTACTTTTTTATCGCCTGAACCGCGTACTCCGAACACGAGGGTGCGTATCGGCACGAAGGTGGAAACAGGGGCGAAATACATGCTTTGTAGAAATAGACAGGTATCAGCAGTAAGATAGTCAACAGCTTCTTCATATCAAACAGGTTGAGCGACACGTCGGGTCAGTTCCTTAGCCATTTTCAGCATTGCGCTTTCAATTTCGCTGTATGTAGGCAGTTCGTCTCGTAAATATATGATAGCCATATCTATTTGCATATCTGATCTGTCATTCAACGCCTTGTGAAACTCGTCTTTGTTGAGCCTGTATGCCTCACGCACAAGCCGTTTTACACGGTTTCGTTTCACAGCTCGTTTGAATCGTTTTTTAGGAACACTGATTAATAGATTCACAGGCGAAGAATCCGGCAAAACCTCGTTCCGCACCACATAGATCACCCTCAATGGATATGAAGCAAAAGATTTACCTTCTCGGAAGATAGTCTCTATTTGTTTTGTTCCATTCAGTCGTTCCGATTTTCGGAATGTCTTTTTCATCAAAGGTTCTTCACTCATCTTTATTGTGTTATATATCGGAAGATTCTATTGTCTCTAACAATTGTATTATGCCATAGTTTGAGGCTCGTGTTATATTCGAATCGCGATGCTTGCCAAACTGATATTTACGAGTAATGTATCTACCTCGACATACGGTAC
>CALNCC010000123.1 GCA_937875275.1 uncultured Dysgonomonas sp.
GTGCACTCAGCTTACGCAAAAAATATCATCGTTGGTTTTGCCCGCATGAACGGACAATCGGTTGGTATTGTGGCTAATCAGCCTAAATATATGGCAGGTGTTCTTGATATCAATGCATCTCGCAAGGCTGCGCGTTTCGTGCGTTTCTGCGATGCGTTCAACATACCATTGGTTACATTGGTTGACGTTCCGGGATTCCTTCCGGGAACAGGACAAGAATATGGCGGCGTAATCACACACGGAGCAAAACTTCTTTACGCATACGGAGAAGCTACTGTGCCTAAGGTTACAGTTACCCTTCGCAAGTCTTATGGCGGTTCTCACATTGTGATGAGCTGTAAACAACTTCGTGGCGACCTTAACTACGCTTGGCCAACTGCCGAAATTGCAGTGATGGGTGGAGAAGGTGCAGCAGAAGTGTTATATGCGAAAGACATTAAAGAAGCCGGCGACAAAGCAGCAGAAGTGAAAGCAGAAAAAGTAGCTGAATACAACAAACTTTTCAGCAACCCATACAATGCAGCCCGTTATGGTTATATAGATGATGTTATCGAACCACGCAATACACGTTTCCGTGTAATTCGTGCATTAGAGCAACTGAGAACAAAGAGACAAACAAATCCTGCTAAGAAGCACGATAACTTGCCTCTATAATCTCTCTAAAAATAAAAGATATGAGTGATCAAAATATACCATCAGAAGTATTAGCTGCCATTGCAATGGCAATATACGATATGCAATATCAGCACGATGCAGAAAGCAATGTGTTGACGATAAAACACGTATCGAAAGATTATTTACCTTGGGCTGACAAGGCAAATGCAATGCTTCAAATGCCAGTAAGAAAATAAAACTTGATAAATTATTATGAAACAGTTCATATATAGAATCAACGGTCAAGAATACGTTGTTGCCGTTAACAAAATGGATGACTCCCTTGCAGAAGTGGCTGTAAATGGCACTAATTACAAGGTAGAGTTAGTGAATAATGAAGAGGTTACTCTTGTTTCTCGTCCTGCGGCAAAAGCTCCGGCAGCTGCTGCTAAGACAGCACCATCGGCTCCGGCTACAAAACCAACTCAATCGTCGGCTACCGGATTAGGAGTGTTGAAATCTCCGCTTCCGGGAATCGTTGTTGATGTTGCAGTAAATGTTGGAGACAGCGTATCGAAAGGACAAGTGGTAATGACTCTTGAGGCAATGAAGATGGAGAACGCATTGAGTGCTCCTATTGCCGGAACAGTAAAAGAAATCTGTGTTGCAGCCGGAGGATCGGTTCTTGAAGGTGTAACATTGTTGGTTATCGAATAATCGCAGATTGTACATATAATTGAAAATAGAGCAGGGAAAATCCGATGTGATTTTCCCCGCTTTTTTTTATTATAGTAAAAAATATAAAATAAAGATATCCGGAGAGCGTTATTCTTATATCTTTGCGTAATATTAAGAATAAGCAAAATATTTACATTATATTTATAAAGAGAGTATTATGAAAAATTTATACTTAAAAAACAGTTTTTTAGTGTTGTTGGTATTGAGTTTCGTTTTTGCCGGACTATCATCATGTAGCAGCGACGATGACAACGGAGGAGGCAACTTCGAACCGTTTACATTAACTTATACCGGCAGCAAATTGCAATTAGTTGGTATGGATACACCAAAAAATGCGTCGGTAGTAGTTGCTGCCACATCAAATTCGGATGTGCAAGTAACTTTGAATAACGCTTTGGAAGGGAAGAGTATATTAGTGCTAAAAGGAGGTGTAGTACGTGATTCATCCGGTTATTCCGTTTTTGCCGAAGGTGATGGTTATGGCTTTGTAGGTATTGTCTCGGATGGAATGATGACAGCGACCATAACAAAAAAATAACGAACTGATATAAGTAGTAAAAGCCTGTTCCGAAAGGAAGAGGCTTTTGTTATTTCAAACTGAAGCTAAGATGTCGGGGTTGTTGGTATATTCATATAATCTTAGTAATTTTAGAGTCTGTTTAAATCTTGCTCGCCAAATAAATTACAGCAATTTTTCGTTAGAAAAAAGTAGAAACGAATGAATAAACCTTTGGCAGAACGCCTACGCCCTAAAACATTAGATGACTATATCGGACAAAAGCACTTGGTCGGTGAAGGAGCTATTCTCCGCAAGATGATAGATTCGGGACGAATACCATCTTTTTTGTTATGGGGGCCACCGGGAGTTGGGAAAACTACTTTAGCTCAGATTATTGCCAACACCTTAGATACGCCATTCTATACGCTCAGTGCAATCAACTCGGGAGTGAAAGATGTGCGCGAAGTGATAGAACAAGCCAAAAAGAATCGTTTTTTTAGTTCTAACAGTCCTATATTGTTTATCGATGAAATCCATCGATTCTCCAAGTCTCAGCAAGACTCTCTACTCAATGCCGTCGAGACCGGTATTATCACCCTCATCGGAGCTACCACCGAGAATCCTTCGTTTGAGGTTATACGCCCGCTGTTGTCGCGCTGTCAGGTATATGTATTGAAATCACTTGAAAAGGAAGACTTACTGGAGCTTATAGATCGAGCTATAACTCAAGACAGTGTTTTCAAAGCACGAAAAATAGATATACAGGAGACCAATGCTCTGTTGCGTTTTTCGGGAGGAGATGCTCGCAAGCTGTTGAATATATTGGATTTGGTTGTTGAGGCTGAAGCTGATGATCCGGTAATTATAAAAGATAAAATTGTAACAGAACGCCTGCAAGAGAACCCTGCCGCCTATGATAAAGGGGGCGAAATGCACTATGACATCATCTCGGCATTCATCAAATCTATCAGAGGCAGCAATCCCGATGCTGCTATATATTGGCTTGCCCGTATGGTTGCCGGAGGCGAAGACCCAAAATTCATTGCTCGCAGATTGGTTATATCTGCTTCGGAAGATATAGGGCTTGCTAATCCTAACGCACTCTTATTAGCCAATGCTTGCTTCGATGCCTTGCAAAAAATCGGTTGGCCCGAAGGGCGTATCATACTGGCCGAGACAACGATATACCTTGCCACATCTGCCAAGAGCAATTCGGCATATCTATCCATAGATAAGGCTCTTGCCTATGTCAACGAAACCGGTAATTTGCCTGTTCCCCTTCACTTGAGGAATGCTCCGACAAAGTTGATGAAGGAGCTCGACTATGGCAAAGATTACAAGTATGCCCACAACTACGAAAACAACTTTGTAGAACAAGATTATACTCCTCAGGAAGTAAAGAATGTCCGCTTTTGGGAACCACAATCTAATCCACAGGAATATAAATTCAAGGAATTTCTTGATAAACTTCGCAAAGAAAAATAAACACGTCCATATTCACCGCAAGGAAGAACGCTTGTAGGTATTCAGTTTTGTTTTTTCGATCTTACTTTTATCTGTTATGTGTTCATAATAGACCATTTGTTGTATAATGTTTTCTCGAAAATAAAGTCAGAAACATTTGTGTATTAAAATAATAAATCCTTTATTTGTGATATCAAAATAATATCAAAATAAATAATGACTATGGAGACAAAAGAACATGGGTTTTTAGGTACAATTATTCCCGGATTTATAGCAATACTTGGTGGAGTTATTCTTTTAGGAATTTCTGCTTTTTTGTTATTAACCGAAAATTTCCTATTAGTTGGGGTTGGTATATTGGGATTAATAGGTACTATTCCCGGCACATTTTATGGTTTGATGATGATAGAGCCAAATGAAACGAGAGTGATGATTTTCTTTGGAAAATACGATGGTACAGTTACAAAGAATGGGTTCTTCTGGGTAAATCCGTTTTATGAGAAAAAACGTATTCCTATACGTGCGCGAAATTTGGATATCGAACCTGTAAAGGTAAACGACAAAGTAGGTAATCCGATAATGATTGGTGCTGTATTGGTATGGAAAGTAAAGGATACCTATAAGGTATATTTCGATATTGATAGTGGAAATAGAACGGCGATCGTAGCTGCCGCAGACTTTGTTAGGATACAGAGCGATGCTGCCTTGCGTCAAGTTGCCGGATTGTATGCATACGATAACAATAACGCAAGTGATGAAGAAATTACTTTACGGTCGGATGGGGAAGAAGTCAGTCAACGACTCGAAGAGGAGCTTAACAGCAGGTTGGCAATAGCCGGAATAGAAGTCATTGAAGCTCGGATTAATTATTTGGCATATGCAGCAGAGATAGCAAGTGTCATGCTTCGTCGCCAACAAGCCGATGCTATAATCTCGGCTCGTGAAAAAATAGTAGAAGGAGCTGTCAGCATGGTTCAACTTGCGTTGAACAAACTGAAAGAAGAAAATGTTGTCGATCTTGATGAAGAACGCAAAGCGGCAATGGTCAGCAATCTGTTGGTTGTATTATGTGCCGACGAAGCAGCTCAACCAATTGTAAATGCCGGTACGTTGCATCATTAATCTGTTGGTTTGAATAAATAAAATGTCAAAGAAAGAGAATAGCACAAAGAATTTCGTTCTACGTATCGATGCAGAAATGATGGAGGCGATAGAAAAATGGGCTGCTGATGAGTTCAGAAGCACCAATGGGCAGATACAGTATATTCTCGATCAGGCATTGAAAAAATCAGGACGATTAAAGAAAAAGAAAACAGAGTAATTATTTGATAGAACCGCCCCTAAATCTTGAGCAAGGATCAGTATGGAGGTGCTACTTTTGGGGACAAAAAGTAGCACTTCTTGTTTTTTCATATCTTTCTTGGATCATTCTCTATAATCTTTCCTGTAACTTGTTCTCGTTTTTGTTGGAAAATCATCCGGAACAGGTTGCGTAACCTTACCTGTTGCAGCCCATTCGCTGCCTCTTAACAGTAAAGTCTGAAAACCGGCGCACTGCATCGAAGGATTATTTTCGATGCTTTCACCCGTATGCCCAAGCATGGTGTGAAATATTCGCCCTTTGCCATAGGCGACAGTAAATATGAGTGGCTCTTCTCGTCCCGATCCGTTAGTATCAAGAGTTGAGGTTGCTGTGTACAGAATGTCTTTTATATTGCCGGGGCCTCTCATACGATCATAAAGCTCATCTATTGTGTGCTTCCATTCAGTAGGCAATCCCATCGTAATGGGATGTTGTTGGTTGCGTGATTGGAGAACATACTCATGCTGTTTCCCGTGCGAACCACCAATACCTGCGGAATCGTCTTTCATCAATCCTCCATCTTTCCAATATACCCAAGGACCGGACTTTTCGTTGCGATCGTTCCATCCTCCCAGCGCAATTATCTCGTTATACTCTTTCCAGTCGGGGAAAGCATTATTGGCAGCGTGATATATAACTACGCCACCTCCATTCTTCACATATTTCAAAAAACCATCGCGGGTATCTTGAGGCCAATCCTCTCCCACATAGTCCACCACAACCAATTGATATGGAGAAAAATCAATCTTGAATGTATTCATATCTTCTCCTTGTGCCGGAGATACAGCTATATCAACGTCAAATATTTTAGAACTTTCGAGCGTTTGTTTGATCGCGATATGACTTACTTGCCAGTTATGATTGTTCTGACCAGTGATAATCAATGTCTTTATTGGAGTGGGAGAGGAGGAATGACATGATACGGTAAATAGAAAACACAATAATGTAAGTAAATAATATTTAAGTTGTTTCATGGCGGTATAATTTTAGATTAACGAATATACAATAAATAATTTAGTAGAGGATGAAATGTTTACAAACAACAAATTTTATTGCCTACCTTTCTTATAGGATAAAAAAAACTGTAAGCAATGATATTCAAAAGTATCAAATTCTTACAGTTTTAAATATAGGTAGAATAATTAGATAGTCTCAGACTTCAATCTAATCAGTATTTGAATGTTCCGTATTCACTTTCGATGATCAATTCTTTTGTCCCTGATGGTTCTACATATCCAACAACCTGAGCCTCAATGCTAAACGATTTTGAAATTGCTATTATATCTTCAGCATATTGTGGAGAAACATATATTTCCATACGGTGTCCCATATTAAATACTTTATACATCTCTTTCCAGTCAGTACCGGATTGCTCATGTATCAGTTTAAACAACGGCGGAATAGGGAACATGTTATTCTTTGTAATCTTAACATTATCAACAAAATGAAGCACTTTCGTTTGCGCTCCACCCGAACAATGTACCATTCCGTGTATTACCGAGCGATATTTATCCAAGATGGTTTTTACAACTGGTGCGTAGGTGCGGGTAGGGGAGAGGACCAACTTTCCGGCATCAATACCCAAACCTTCTATTGCGTCCGTCAACTTCATATTTCCGGAATATATAAGATCAGACGGGATGGCCGCATCATAACTCTCGGGATATTTTTCTGCTAAATATTTAGCAAATACATCATGTCGAGCCGATGTCAAACCATTACTGCCCATACCTCCATTATATTCTTTTTCATATGCCGCCTGTCCGTACGAGGACAATCCGACAATAACGTCTCCAGCCCGAATATTATCATTAGATATAACATCCGCTCGTTTCATCCGACAAGTTACGGTGCTGTCTACAATTATAGTACGCACCAAATCACCGACATCGGCGGTCTCTCCTCCTGTTGGATATATATTTACGCCTAACGATGATAATTCTTCGCACAGATCGTTTGTTCCATTTATAATAGCAGATATAACTTCTCCCGGGATGAGCATTTTGTTACGTCCGATGGTAGATGACAATAGAATGTTGTCTGTTGCTCCTACACATAACAAGTCATCGATATTCATTATCAAGGCATCTTGTGCTATTCCTTTCCAAACAGATATATCTCCGGTTTCTTTCCAATACATATATGCTAACGATGATTTTGTTCCAGCTCCGTCAGCATGCATTATATTGCAGTAATCAGCGTCTCCACCTAATATATCAGGTATTATTTTGCAGAAAGCTTTTGGGAATAATCCTTTATCAAGGTTCTTGATCGCATTGTGTACATCTTCTTTAGATGCAGAAACACCTCTCTGGTCGTATCTTTGATTATCAGCCATTATATGTTAAATTTATGAATAGCAAATGTAATGAATTTATCGTATATATACTAAAGAAAAAAGAGACGGAGTTTTGTACACTCTCATCTCTTTCTATATTCATATTAATCTTTTTCTCAAATCAATTTTCTTTTACTTCCCAACCCAAAGCACTTGCTCCAAGTACCGCAGCATCACTTTCTTTGAGTTCAGACATCAGTAATTTTACTTTATTCTTATAGATCTTTAAAAGATTATCTTCCATTGCTTTACGTACCGGATCGAATATCAATTTCCCTGATTTAGTTAATCCTCCAAACAAAATGATTGCTTCTGGGCTTGAGAAAGATATGAAGTCAGCAAAAGACTCTCCCAATATCTGGCCTGTAAATTCGAATATCTCCTGTGCAACTTTATCACCCTGTATAGCTGCATCATATACATCCTTCGATGTTATTTCTTCTGCTTCCAGTTCTCTCAACAAAGAGGCATCTTTTCTTGTTTCCAAAAATTCGCGTGCTGTACGGGCTACACCTGTTGCCGAACTATAAGTTTCTAAACAACCCTTACGTCCACAACCGCACAACCGTCCTTCGCGACGTATTGTTGTATGCCCTAATTCTCCGGCAAAACCGTCATGACCATATACTAATTGTCCATTAACAACTATACCGCTACCAACACCGGTACCTAAGGTAATTACGATAAAATCTTTCATTCCGCGTGCTGCACCATAAGTCATTTCTCCAATAGCCGCAGCATTAGCGTCATTAGTCAGTGCAACAGGTACATTCACAATCTCAGACAACATCTTAGCTAATGGAATTACCCCTTTCCACGGTAAATTGGGGGCAAATTCAATGCAACCGGTAAAGAAATTTCCATTAGGAGCACCCACACCGATACCTTTAATGTTTGAAGGACCACCAACCTGTTCTATAATCTCTTTCAATGCTGAAGCCAAGCTTTTAACATAGTCATTAATTTCTTTGTAGGCACCAGTTTTTATTGATCCTTGATTAATTATATGTCCTCTTTTGTCTACAACACCAAATACAGTATTTGTACCACCAATATCAATTCCAATAGCGTATGGTTTTTCCATGACTTACTTTTTCTATGTTTTTAACAATGATTTAATTTTTTAAGACACAAATATAGCGATTTAATATAAAAACATGTTCCTATAAGTGTAGGAAGTTTAATAGAATTTACTTATTGTTATGTATATTATCAAAATACAATTTTAATATCTTTGCAGCTGCAATGAACGAACTAACCTTAGAATCAAGCACTTCCTGCTCATATAGTTTTAGTTCCCTTTGTACAATCTCATTGTTATAAAAATTGATCTTTAGTTTATCGTCTCATACATCCAATATTTAGACTGTTCATTTCGTTTGTGCAAAAAATAACCGTTGTTATTCACAAAATCAATATAAGCATCTATCATGCTCCAAACATCAGGAATCCCAATATCATAGTAGCCTGAATATGTCAAGACCTGAGGTGCCCATCCTGATTCAGCTAAAGGAAATAAATGAAGAGCATTTTTGAAATGGCTTTGTGCTAATTTGGCATTCTCGATATTATTTCCATCGGCCTTATTGATTATAATACCATCAGCCATTTCCATAATTCCTCGTTTGATCCCTTGCAACTCATCGCCTGTTCCGGCAAGTTGAATTAACATAAAAAAATCGACCATTGAATGTACTGCTGTCTCTGACTGGCCGACTCCGACGGTTTCAATTATTATCCGATCAAATCCTGCGGCTTCACATAATACGACCGTTTCCCGTGTTTTTCGGGCAACTCCACCTAAGGATCCGGCAGAAGGGGAGGGGCGTATAAATGTATTTGGTGCTATACTCAAGCGTTCCATACGAGTTTTATCGCCCAGAATACTACCCTTAGATATTTCGCTTGATGGGTCGATTGCTAAAACAGCTATTTTATGTTTTTGTTTTAATAGATGCATACCAAAAGCATCGATTGAAGTACTTTTGCCGGCACCGGGAACCCCTGTAATGCCCACTCGTATCGAATTACCGGAATAAGGAAGACACTTCTCTATAACTTCTTGGGCAATAGATTGATGTTCAGGCTTAGAACTTTCAACCAAAGTTACGGCCTGGCTAAGTATCGATATATTTTTATTCAATATCCCTTCAACATACTCAGAAACAGAATATTGTTTTCTCTTAAATTTCTTAAAATCTTTGAGATAAGGATTTACAATAGGCTGTTCCGATATTCCCTTGTTTACTTGCAAACCCTTAAAGTTGTCATCATTTTCTATATGATCCATGCTATTCTGAATTTATATAATGAATTTAATAGTAAAATTAGCTATTTATGTTGCAAAATCAAAATGTCGGTAACAAAGTTGAATCAAGCAACACATAATTAAACATAATAGATATTATACGATATTATATATATAAAACATCCGTTAATAGATATTATATCTATTATGCACATTAAAAGAAAAGGGTCAAATTGGAGTACAAAAAAAAGTCGAAAGAATTTATCTCCCGACCTTTAATAAACTATAATAATTTCTATCAGTCTTGATATTTTTCCAACTCTTTATCTAATACATCTATATCTTTAGATTTATCTATAGCTTGCTTAGAAAGAATTGTTATATTATAATAAGCTGTTTGTAAACGAACTAAAGCATCACGAACATCGCGTTTGCTCATTTCCGGATTTTCACGCATCATATTTGCATATTGTTCGAGAAGCGGCAATGCTTTCTGGTACAACAAAAATGCTTCTTGTTCTATTGCATTTTGTTTTGCTTTATCCGATTCTTTCTCTGAAATATCACGCAGTTCTTGAGCTTTCAACATATACAGTACACCGACACCTTCCAATGCTTTCTGACAATTCTCATCAGCTTTTATAGCTTCTAAATAAGCTGATTCCGATTGATCAAAATCTTTCTTGTCTGCATATAATACGCCCTTCAGCACATACAAATCACATCCGCTATTTGGATCATTCTTTATAGCTTGATCGATGTAAACTAAAGCACTATCTGATAGTCCACCTCTAATGTATTCATTAATAAGATTTGGCGCAAAATATTTGTTTTCCCGAAATTTATCCGCTCCCACTCGTATTGTACGAACAAAGTTGATACTATCATTCGATCTTTGATATTGAGTTGCTAATAATTCGTAAGGTACACTTGCAATATAGTCAGGATTTTCAACGTATCCTTCATTTATTAGTCTATTCAACAAACTGATAGAGCGCTTGATATTTGCAGGTGATTCATATTCCTGGCTAGCTTGAATAGCTGTTACTACTGAATAATATTTTGTTTTTTGTAATACCGAATCAGGAATAACTAATTCAACAGCACCTTTTGTTGTTTCATGGAACATATCTAATGAAGGTAAATTCCATAAAACCTCAAAGCATTTTGAAGCTTTTGTATATTCTTTTTTATTATTGAAATGTCCCCCTGCATTCAAATAATACATGTGTACATCAACAAAAGCCTTCGCTATATCTCTTCTATACTTATTCTTTATTTTTCCTTTTGTATCAGGAACTTGACCTAAAGAATCCGCTAAAAGATATGGCTCATACATTTCCAACAGATAAGAATACATCTTATCATAATCTGCTCCTTTTTGCGTAATATATTTTTGCTCTTCGTTTGTCAACTCATCCTTGTATAGTCTATAACGAATATCTCCTGCTAATTTCCATGTATCCGGATCATTTTTTGTTTCATCATCCGTTAATGCTGGTTTTAGCAAATCGATAGCTTCTAAAACGCCATTTCTACTAAATGCCGATTTTGCAGATTTCAATGCGTCTTTCTGAGCATAAAAACTCGTCGCGGTCATACATAACGCAGATATTAACAATAATTTCTTCATACTTTTTATATCTTTTGTTTACTACTACAAATTTTCGTTTGTTATATAAATGCAAATATATAACATTAAATTATTTATAGATATTTAATCTTCTATTTTTTCATTTTCCAATTCAATATCTTCATCATTTTCTTCTGAGAGAACCTTACATACTGAAGCTATTTCATCGTTACGTTTTCCTAAATTTATCAGACGGACACCTTGTGTTGCACGCCCCATAACACGTATATCTGCAACTTTCACCCTGATCGTAATACCCGATTTGTTAATGATCAACAAGTCATTATCATCATTGACACTATTTATGGAAACAAGTTTACCTGTTTTATCGGTAATATTCAGAGTCTTAACACCCTTACCTCCCCGACTTGTGATACGATATACAGGTTCACCATCTTCATCGTTCAATAAAGTACGTTTTCCATAGCCATATTCCGACACCACCATTATACTTTGTGTCTGTTGGTCTTCTTTGGTCATTGCTAACATACCTATCACTTCATCCTGAGCATCTTCGTCAATTCTCATTCCGCGAACTCCGGTTGCTGTACGTCCCATTTCACGAACATTTGATTCATGAAAACGAATAGCTCTACCATTACGGTTCGCTAATAGAATTTCACAATCACCATCAGTCATCAATACATCTATTACTCTATCATCTTCTCTGATAGTGATAGCGTTAACTCCATTTTGGCGAGGACGAGAATAAGCCTCAAGGCTTGTTTTCTTTATGACTCCTTGTTTCGTACAGAATATCAAATTATGACTTTGAACAAATTCCTTGTCATTCAAACCTTTAACCCGAATAAATGCTGTAACTTTGTCGTCTGCATCGATATTCAATAAGTTCTGGATCGCACGTCCCTTAGAGTTTTTCGTACCTTCCGGCAATTCAAACACTTTGAGCCAATAGCATCTGCCCTTTTGAGTAAAGAACAGTATGTGATTATGCATAGACGCCGGATATATGTACTCAATAAAGTCTTCGTCGCGAGTATTGGACCCCTTAGCCCCTACTCCTCCTCTGTTCTGAGCTTTAAACTCTGTCAACGGAGTACGTTTTATATATCCCATGTGAGAAATTGTAATAATCATCTCATCATCAGCATAAAAATCTTCAGGATTTAGTTCTTCTGAAGCATATACGATCTCTGAACGACGACTATCACCATATTTGTCTCTGATCTCTATCAGTTCGTCTTTGATTACTTGCATACAAAGCTCTTCATCTGATAATATATTATTCAAATATTCTATCAGTTTCTTTATTTCATCATACTCTGCATGTAGTTTATCTTGTTCCAGACCGGTCAATTGACGCAAACGCATTTCAACGATTGCTCGAGCTTGAATTTCCGTAAGACTGAATCGGTTAATCAAACCACTTATTGCTTCTTGAGGCGATTTCGATCCTCTTATTATTGCTATCACTTCATCAATATTGTCCGAAGCAATAATCAAACCTTCCAAAATATGAGCTCTTTCTTCTGCTTTTCGGAGGTCATACTGTGTGCGACGTATAACTACTTCATGTCGATGCTCAACAAACAGAGCAATCATATCTTTCAGTGTCAACATACGCGGACGCCCTTTCACCAAAGCAATATTGTTCACACTGAACGAAGATTGCAGGGCTGTCAGTTTATACAATTTGTTCAGAACAACATTGGCATTTGCATCGCGCTTAATATCAACCACAATACGCATCCCTTGTCTGTCCGACTCATCATTTACATTGCTTATCCCTTCAAGTTTTTTATCTCCGACTAAATCAGCAATATGCTTTATCAGTTCGGCTTTATTTACTAAATAAGGAATTTCGGTAACAATTATTTTATCATGATTTTTTTCCGATTCAATTTCAGCACGACCTCTCATGATCACACGCCCACGACCCGTTTCAAAAGCATCTTTAACTCCTTGATAACCGTATATAAATCCACCCGAAGGGAAATCCGGACCTTTGACATAATGCATCAATCCCTCGATATCAATGTCTCTGTCATCGATATACGCAATAGTTGCATTGATTGCTTCGGTCATATTATGAGGCGGCATATTGGTAGCCATACCCACAGCAATACCCGATCCTCCATTTATCAACAAGTTCGGTACACGTGTCGGTAAAACGGTCGGTTCTTTCAGCGTATCGTCAAAGTTCAATTGAAAATCAACTGTTTCTTTGTCGATATCTTTCAGCATTTCCTCTGCCAGCTTACTCAAACGGGCTTCGGTATAACGCATCGCTGCCGGACTATCACCGTCCACACTACCCATATTACCTTGACCATCTATCAACATGTAGCGCATACTCCATTCCTGAGCCATACGCACCATTGCAAAATAGACTGATGAATCGCCGTGAGGATGGTATTTACCTAACACCTCCCCAACGATTCTCGCCGACTTCTTATGAGGCTTGTTCGATGCATTCCCCAGTTCGCTCATACCATAGAGGATACGACGATGAACCGGTTTGAAACCGTCTCTCACATCGGGCAATGCACGGGAAACAATTACTGACATCGAATAATCAATATACGCGGATTTCATTTCATCCTCAATATTGATTTTTATGATTCTATCTTCCTGATTTATCATTATTTATAATTATAAATATAACTCTTTCCAATATATAGATTTTGGGGGAGCGGAGAATCCACAAATAAGAACCCAAAAATCATGCTAATTTACAAAAAATAGATAAGATATAAAAATTATAGAACCAAAAAAGCCCGATACAAGGTGAAAGTATCGGGCTTTATCTGATAACGAATCAAATATTATATCATTCTGTCTTTTTTATGCATTTTTCCCATGGCAGTTTTTATACTTCTGTCCACTTCCACAATAGCAAAGATCATTACGCCCCGGCTTCTTGTCAACTTGTACGGGAGCAGCTTTCTGTGCCGGTCTTCCATCCGGAGCTACCCTATTCGGTGTTTCTGCTGCCGAATCATGACGTCCTTCTTTATATTTGCTGAAATCGGTTTTCTGCTCAGGAGCAGCTTGTTTCACCTGTTCGGGCTCTCTCACCGGTATCTGCCCACGCATAAGCACAGTTATGGCTTTACGGTTGAGATTATTGAGCATCGTTTTGAATAGATTGAACGATTCCAATTTATATATCAATAACGGATCTTTCTGCTCATAGCTGGCATTTTGCACCGATTGACGCAAATCGTCCATTTCGCGCAGATGCTCTTTCCATGCTTCATCTATTGTGTGAAGAACGATTGCCTTCTCGAACGATGTTACAACAGATTTTGAGTTTGATTCGTATGCCTCTTTCAGATTACACGAAATATTGTAAACTCGCTTACCATCGGTAATAGGAATCAATATATTCAGATATTTATCTCCCTGCTCTTCGTATACTTGCTTAATTACAGGAGCAACAACTTCTGCCAAGCGATCCATTTTCTGTTTGAATGAACCAACTACACGATCGTACAATACATCAACCAA
>CALNCC010000124.1 GCA_937875275.1 uncultured Dysgonomonas sp.
GATGGGCTGGCAAAATTGAATTCATCGGTCAATTCCTTAATACTAAGATTCGTCGTCTTAAGCTGATTCTTCACATTGTTGAGGAGCATATGCGTAATCCAATAATAAATGGGCTTTCCCAATACTTGTTTCACTGTAAAAGAGAGATGTTTGGGCGAAATACAAAGTTTATCAGCATAAAACGCTACTTCACGTTCCTGTTTGTAATGTTCAAGGAGCAGTTTGTAGAAACGGTCTACCATGATCTCATTATTTGTTTTGGTCGGATTGGGCCTCACCAACTCAATTTCGTGATAGATCGATTTGATTTTTACATTGAGTGCATTGATCAGATATTTATCAAATTCTCTGGAGCAACTTTCTGTAATAGATCTGCGTTGGTCATTGACAAAGTCGTGAAAACGAATCAATTCCTGCATTTTTTCACTATCCACGATGAAGTATGGATATTTAGATAAATGGAAAAATATTTCATATTCGGAAAAGACTTCCTGATCGACTAATACTTCAGGCGGAACAAAGAAAGCTCTAACCCTTCTATTCGGGTCAACATCAATCAATTCAATTGTCGAGTTTGCACAGATCACCAAAACTGTATTCTCTTTAGTTTGATATTTTTTAAAATTGATTAATAGTTTTGATTCTCCAACTTCAATTAAAGAAATCAGCAAGCCATCAATAATATAAGGATGATTAATTTTAAAGTCCACCGTATTGAATGCACTGTCCCAAACAGCAAATCTATCCGTTGTATCTATTGACGAAAATTTGTCAAAACTCTTCATAATAAGTAGTCCTTTAAGTTTGAGCAATTCCCTAAAAGTACTAAATATTGACGTAACTTTCATGTTTCTTCTGAATAATTCAAATTTAACTTGTTTATGAAGACAACAGAGTCAGGCATAACGGACATTGCTGACTTCGCCTATGTATACAAAAAATGGCATAACATCTGTAACCCTTATTACCTTTTCCAAAAATGGTGGATGGGTTCAATATTTGCTAATTGGCACATCTGCTAATTTTGACATTATTTTCTGTTACCTTTGCTACCATTGACGACAATGCGCAGATGCAACAGCAACCAACAGACATATCTTTCTTGAAACGAAGCCTCGACTTCCTGCACCGAGTGTGGAGAAAATATCGGAATTCACGCAAGCGATATCAGATTGGCATACCTGTATGTTTTGTCTTGCTGGTGTGGTATGTATTCTGTTTGCCGTCGCCGCTTTTCGATGTGCCGTACAGCACTGTCGTCTCCGACCGTAGAGGCGAACTTCTGGGTGCGCGCATAGCCGACGATCATCAATGGCGTTTCCCCGTGAGCGATTCTATCCCGGAGAAATATAGCACCTGTGTTATTCAGTTCGAGGATCGCTATTTTCGCAGTCATTGGGGATTCAATCCCGTATCTATCCTGCGAGCCGTGAAGCAAAACGTGATGAACGAGCGGGTAGTGAGCGGAGCCAGCACATTGACTATGCAGACTATTCGTCTGTCGAGAAAAGAGAAGCGTACTTTCTTCGAAAAATTTATTGAAATCATTCTTGCCACCCGTTTAGAATTTGCCTGTTCGAAAGACGAAATCTTACGGATATATGCTTCGCATGCTCCGATGGGAGGCAATGTGGTGGGCGTAGATGCCGCCTCGTGGCGTTACTTCGGGCACGATGCGGAAAATCTCTCTTGGGCAGAAGCCGCAACACTGGCAGTATTACCCAATTCGCCGGCAATGATGCATTTCGGAAAAAATAGAGATAAACTGCTGAGCAAAAGAAATCGCCTATTAAAAAGGCTGTGGGAGAACGGCACATTGAACGAGGTAGACTACGAACTTGCCATCTCCGAACCCTTGCCACCTCATCCGTTGAGCCTTCCGCAAGAAGCGCCACACCTTGTAGACCGTATAGCGAAAGACAAGAAAGGGCAGCATGTAACCACAACGATAGATATATACAGACAATCTCAAGTAGAGGACATCATGGAGCGATGGAACAGAGAGTTTTCGCAAAACGGAGTGAAAAACATAGCTGCAATAATATTAGATATCGAGACCAATGAAGTGGTAAGCTATTGCGGTAATGTGTATTATGATAAAAATATTTCGGGCAATCAGGTCGATGTTATACAATCGCCACGCAGTACGGGAAGCATACTCAAACCGTTTCTCTATTGTGCAATGTTGCAAGAAGGGCAATTGCTGCCCAATCAACTGTTGGCAGACGTGCCGGTCAACTATAACGGTTTTGCACCACGCAATTTCAGTTTGCAATACGACGGTGCAACTCCGGCTTCGGAGGCTCTCGCCCGTTCGTTGAACATTCCTTTTGTGGTGTCGCTTCGCAAATATGGCGTTCAGAAGTTTCAAGGTTTACTCCACGATGCGGGGATGACGACCCTGACCCGTTCGGCGGATAACTACGGACTATCTCTTATCTTGGGTGGTGCTGAGGGGAAATTGTGGGACGTCAGTTGCATGTATTTGCAGATGGCTCAGTTGCTAAACGACTACAACCATGAGGGGGAATATTATACACATCGGCAACCCCGATATATTCTATCCCAAAACGAAGAGGGTATAGAGCCGAATGCTCGCCCGCTATTCTCGGCAGGGGCAATATGGCATACCTTCGAGGCACTGACGAATGTGAATCGCCCCGAAGAAATAGACTGGAAAGCAATACCTTCGATGCAAAAGATAGCATGGAAGACAGGAACAAGCTTTGGCGCGAGGGATGGATGGGCTGTGGGACTGAACTCGAAATATGTTGTCGGCGTGTGGGTCGGCAACTCAGACGGAGAAGGTCGTTCCGGACTGACCGGTGCACGCACTTCGGGATTGGTTATGTTCGACATATTCAACTCGCTGCCACACAGCAGATGGTATCAACAGCCGACCTCCGACCTCCGACCTGTTTTGGTCTGCCGTGAAAGTGGAATGCTGAAAAGCATCAATTGTCCCGATTCGTCGATTGATACCTTGTTGGTCTGCAAAAAAGGTGTGGATGCAGACGTTTGCCCATACCACAGAATCGTTCATCTGTCCGAAGACATGAAGTATCAAGTATTTGAAGACTGTGCCGGAGCGAGAGGTATTATGCACACATCGTGGTTTGTACTTCCTCCTTTGTGGGAGAATTTTTATCGTGAGCGCCACCCTGCGTATAAGACATTGCCTGCCTATTCGCCCGAATGCCAAAGAGATGACAACGCCAAGTTGATGGAGTTTATTTACCCTTTCTCCAATACGATCATAAACATGCCTAAACAGTTGGACGGAACAGAAGGTCAAGTCGTTTTCGAGTTAGCGCACCGATCGCCACGTAACAAGGTTTTCTGGCATTTAGACAGGGAATATATCGGCGAAACCAAAGATTTTCACAAGAAGGAATATAAGCCGACAAGAGGAGAACACCGCCTTACGGTTGTGGACGAGACCGGCGCGTCTGTTACGGTCAAATTCACGGTGAATTAATCTTCGTCTACCTCTTCGGTTCGGATATGTGGAGCAATTTCTTCATAGAGGCTTTCTCCTATCCCTTTTACATTCATTAGTTCGTCGGCGGTGTTGAATGCTCCGTTCAGAGTACGGTATTCCACAATACGCAATGCCATAGCCGAACCTATATTGGGAATTCTTTTCAGTTGGGTTGTATCTGCCCGGTTGATGTTTATGGTTTCTCCTACGTCCAATCTTGGTGGATATTCGTCGATTAATTGCTGCGTCTCGTTTACGAATAGTTGGAAAGACTTGCTATTATCCTCATCCGACACGGTGGTCGCCTTGAACGAAGGTCTGACGAGCAGGTATATAATGCACAGTGTGAATATTATCACTAATAAGGCGAGGATCGCCCGTTGGTCGGAACGGAAGATGTGGAAGTAGTCTTTCAATGATTGCATACCGTATCGAGAGTTGTGTTTCAGATGATAAAAATACAAGAAAATAAAATCTACTCCTATAAATCTACTCAAAGAATCAGGATTTGCTTAAATTAGCTGTCTGTTTCTATAAACAAAGGCACGATTCAAACTGTTTTTATAAATGGTTGGGAGTAAACAGACTAAAAACATGATAGAGAAAATTAAGGACAAAATACAGTGGCTCATTCGATTTTTAACCTACGATATTTGGCGGATCAACAGCAACGCGAGTGATGGCAGCGGCAAGAAAATAGGGCTGTACAACATACTCAAAACATTTATCCTTGCCATACGCAATATCAATGGATTGGAACTGAACACGCGTGCTGCCGCGCTTACTTACAAGACGTTGTTGTCTATCGTTCCTCTTCTTGCCGTTTTGTTTGCAATTGCCCGTGGCTTTGGATTTGAGGATATAGCAAAGAGCCAGTTGTTCAGTCTCTTCGAAGGGCAAAAAGAATTGTTGCAGAAAGCAATGATGTTGATAAACAGTTCGTTGGAATATGCGCAGAGTGGAGTGTTTATGGGTGTTGGTTTAGTGTTGTTGATATATACGGTAATCTCTTTGCTTTCGTCTATCGAAGACAACTTCAACACCATTTGGTTTCTGAAAAAAGGGCGAACCTATTTTCGTCAGTTTACCGATTACTTAGCTCTGATAATCATTGCACCCATATTCTTGATTTGCAATGCAGGATTATCTGTTTTCTTAAGCCTGGCATCCGAAGCCTACATGATCGGGATTTTTGTAAGTCCTGTGGTCAAAGTCATTCCGTTTGTTATAACCATTTTTCTTTTCACATTCCTTTACGTCTATCTTCCAAACACGAAAGTCAAGTTCAGCGCGGCATTGCTGGCCGGTATTATTGTCGGGGTCGCTTTTCAGATTTTCCAGATGGTTTATATCAACGGACAGATATGGATTTCGAAATATCATGCCATTTATGGTGTTTTTGCAGCTTTGCCATTGTTGCTGTTGTGGTTGCAGCTATCGTGGTTTATGTGCCTGTTCGGAGTAGAGCTTTCGTTCGCTTATCAGAATGTGTCGAAATATAATTTCGAGCATGAGACAAAAAATATAAGCCGTCGCTACAACGACTTTGTTCTTCTGCTGATCACAAGTCTTATCATAAAAAGATTTGAGAAAGGAGAGAAACCATATACGGCAGACGAACTATCTTTGCAGTACGAAATTCCGACAAAGTTGACAATAGATTCTTTATTCTTTTTGCAAGAGGTAGGCATTATTATAGAAACCCCGACGGAAGATGCTTTAGTGTCGGCTTACATTCCGGCGATCGACATCAACCGGATATCGGTCAGTTTCTTATTCGGGAAGATAGATCTGTATGGCTCTGAGGATTTCATGATTGGCGAGACAGAGGAACATGCCGGAGAGTGGCATAAAATATTGGAAATAAGAGAAAGTTTTGCCCAAATGCAGAGCGATGTGTTAGTAAAAGATTTATGATTAATAATCGAAATGATATCCTCGCGTCGGAATGAAATCTCAAGAAAATAACGTACGCGACCTAACCGGAGGAAAAATATTCCGTACACTTCTTTATGTTGCATTGCCGCTGATGGGAACCAGTTTCCTGCAAATGGCATACAACCTCATGGCTATGTCGTGGGTGGGAAGGCTTGGTACGGTAAGCGACCCCGAAATAGCGACCAAATCAGAAGCCGTGATCGGTGCAATAAGTATGCTTATCTGGCTCACATCGTCTATTGCTTATTTGGCGATGATCGGCGGAGAGGTTGCTGTCGGGCAATGCATCGGAGCAAAGAAGATGAGACGGGCTTCGGCTTTTGCTTCACATACCACCACTACTGCGTTGGTGTTGGGCAGTCTGTGGACGCTCATCCTATTTATATTTGCACCGTATATACTGGGCTATTATCAGTTAGAGACTGAAATAACGGATATGGCGGTGTTTTATTTACGCATCATCTGCATTTGTTTGCCGTTCCAATTTCTTACCTACAATTTTTCGGGAATCTTCAACGGTGCAGGCAGAAGTGTCGTTCCTTTCCGCAACTATGCCGCCGGCTTGGTGCTGAATATGATTCTCGATCCTATACTGATGTTTTGGTGCGATCTGGGACTGTACGGTGCGGCAATAGGAACCACCGTGTCGCATTTGTTTGTCTTCTGTTTGTTCTTTTATCAGATTCG
>CALNCC010000125.1 GCA_937875275.1 uncultured Dysgonomonas sp.
AACGGTTAAGGATACTGAGAAAATCTGATAGCGAAATCTGTCAGGTTTTTTATGTTAAAAATAAGTCCAATTATAGAATATAATATCTATAAGGAAATAAATACCTACCCCTACCCCCAATAATACTACTACATTATGATTTTTAATATTATCAATATATTTCTTCTGATTGAAAAATAGATATAGAAATAATCCGATAGGGAATAGTGCGAGATATAATAATTTTTGAATATGCCAATAACTATCCAAAATTTCGAGAATCATTAGATTGATAGAACAAAGCATTATAAGTATTCCTGAGAATCTATATAATGATCCTCTAATATTTCTGTTTGTGAATAGAGCATAAGCTGAAGCTATTAGAAAAATGCCTAAGATTAATTCAACGACTAATGTCGTCATTGGCTGCATATAAAGCCATAAAGCACTTGTAAAATGGTAGGCATAGATAAAATATATAGCCCAATATATCATAAAGCCTCCAATAAGCAATAACAAAATGCTTATTAATAATTCTAAAACATTAATTTCTTTTTTGAATATTTTCATAAAGCAATACTTCGATAAACAAATGTACTAATATGGCTTAGCAATCCACTCTCTCAACTCATAAATCAGAGAGATAATCTGGTTTTTAACTTTGTTGCTGTATCTTACTTACATAATCGATATAAATCATAATGAATGTTTTGTATATAGATAAATAAATAAGTACTGATACATGTGATTTACGATAGGAATAAATTATATTTACTCAAAAACAATTTCCCATATTATGGATATTTCGGATTTTCATACTCTATACAATATAAATGTAAACAGAAGAATGATTATGAAAAACATATATTTATTTATACTTATTGGATGCGCTACGTTGATCGGTTGCGAAAAAAAGGATGATAGGCTCTCAGATTCTTATATTGTTAAAAAAGAGAAGAAGGATTCCGGATACTACTCATTCAGATTGGTTGATGCCGAGAAAGAAAAGAAAAGTCGTCCTTCTTTAGACGAGCTGATCCAGTGGTTGGATAGTGATTACGAAGTGGAAGATACGATGAAGGCATATTTTATTGGATATAACAAATTGATGTATGCGATAGCTGTATATCGCAACGACGCCATTCCGTTGCTTATAAAATATATAGATACAGCGTCAAATATAGAAAGTAAGTATGCAGCATGCTATACATTGCATCTGATAGGAATTGATGGTCTGGTTATGGCGAGAACTTATGAAGAGTTTAATAATGGTGCTGCTCGGAAAGCCCTGTTGGGCCTACTGAAAAAAGAAGAGTTGCGGGAACTTGTTATGTTATTATTAATAAGAGACCCGTGGTTGTCGGATGTTTCGCAGTTGATGGAGTTATTGCCCCAATTGCCGGACAATTATTGGATGATAAGCAATGGGCTGTTAAGATATCCTCTGAAAGATATACCATTCAACTTTAAAGTTCCTCTTAGATATCAGGAATATAAGATATTCATTGAACAGGGTGCTACAATTGCTGAGAATAAATTGTATGGCTGTGCGATTGATTCATTGCAGTGCAAATATGATGATATAATTGTTGACGACGTGTTACTGAACGACTATAAGTTTTCTTTTATAATACCTCCATCCTTGTTAATACCCGATGCCGATGATATGTATACGTATTTTAATGAAAGAAATTATATATCCCATAATGTGGATGCAATAGTGTTTTTAGAGAGTTTTTTACACTTGATGGTAGATTATAGTTTTATAGGAAATAACTATTCTTATAGTATTGTTGACAATAAACTTTATTTGATTTCGCCGGAAACACAAAGGGAACTTTGGTTGAAGTGGTGGAATAGGCAAGAAGATAATTATAAGAAATATCTTGACAACATGCATAGGCAAAAAGATCTTTTACCTATAGATCATGAGAGGGCAGAATACAATGAACCCCGCCAACCTTGGGAATATAGATGGCGGGGCACAGAATAATATATCTAACTGAATTTATTTTGCTTTCAAATTCAGAACATGCGTTCCAGCTTTAAGTTCCATCGTTTTGGCATCCTTAATCATGTCGGGCAAATAGAGTGTTGCTGTCGTGTTGGCAGGAACGGTAACTGTATAAGTTATATTCTTTTTCTTCCTGTCCCACTTAGAAACGATTTCGCCGTATTGAGATTCATATTTCGATTCGAACTGATTGAGCCCTGTTGCGAAATATGGTCGTAAAACAATGTGTTTGAATCCAGGTTGAGCTTCGTCGGGGTAGATTCCTCCCAATCCACGGAAGAACCAGCCGCCAACAGCACCAAACATCATATGATTGTCCGAAATATCTCTCTTCGCTTCCAAGTCCCAGTTTTCGAGTAGGGTAGTAGCTCCGTTCGCAACCCACCATCCCCACGACGGATATTTGTCTTGGATAGATACTTTATAGGCTGTTTCGGCATGTCCGTTTTCGCTCAGTGCATAAAGAAGTGCTTTTGCGCCATGTACACCCACATCGAGATGGAAGCCGTTAGCTTCTACTTTCTTGGCAAGATTGTCTGCCACTGTTTGACGCATATCATCGGTAACAACGTTCCACATCAGAGGCATACTCTGTTCTGTTTGCGTTCCGTTTGCGTACATTCCTGTTTCTTTGTTCAGATATTTATCGTTGATGGCGTTTCGTATTTTTTCTGCCAAAGCCGAATAGTGTCTGTAATCATCTTGTTTGTTAAACAATTTGGCAGCATCGGCAAGAATTTTGGTGTCTACATAATAGTAGATTGAAGACATCAGTTCTTTTGTCGAACCCGATTTTACAGGAACCCAGTCGCCTCGTCCCCACGATGTCAATCCATTAGGACTATGATAATCGATATAATTCACATAGCGTCTGATGTTGTCGTAGCAGTCGGCAAGAAGCTTGCTGTCGCCATAGAACAGATATATATTCCAAGGGATGATGGCAATTGTACTTGTCCAGTCCACACCATTGTCGGTGCCATATCCCCATCCCCCTGTCGGGATAATGTCGGGAAGCACACCGTTTGGTTGTTGCTCGTCGCGATGATCGGCAAGCCATTTTTCATATATTGTGATACCGTCAAAATTGTATAACCCGGTTTCTACGGCAAGATGCCCGTCGCCCGTCCATCCGTTTTTTTCACGTTGTGGACAGTCGGTCGGATATCCCATCAAGTTGGATAGATAAGCATTGTTTGTTGCCCACCATATTTTGTCGATTATCTGATTCGATGATTTTATAGAACCTACGGCTTTCACATCGCTGTGCATGAAATATCCTGTCAGATTGTTTATGTCTAAGGCAATCGGTTGTGAAGTTGTTACCTGTACATATCGGAATCCTTTGTAGTTAAACTTCGGCATAAATTCCTCTTCGCCTTTTCCGCCAAGCGTATAAATATCTACTTGGAAAGGGTCTGTATTGTCTATTGGACGATGATATACATCTATGTTCGACATATCCACATATCCGTTTTCATACAAACGTTCAGTATGCTTTAGTTTCAATGTAGTTCCGGCTTCGCCTTTAACTTTAAATTTGGTTACTCCCGAAATATTACGTCCAAGATCATATATGTATGTTGAATCGTCGAGTTGCTTGAAACTGATTGGTTTTATTTCGTCTACATTTCTGATAGGTACTACTTGTTGGGCAGTTACGTTTTGCGAAGGCGCTCCTCTGTATCCTACGCCATGCCACTTCGAGTCATCAAAATCAGAAGTATTCCATCCCGCTTGTTCCAGTCTGTTGTCGTAATGTTCGGCTGTGTATATACTGTTGAATATGAGAGAACCCGACGATGTTCTCCAATCTCTTTCAGACGAAACGATTTCTACGCTTCCATCTGTATAAGTGATGCGTAGGTCGAAACAGAATGCAGGTCGGTTGCGCCAAGGTGCATTGTGGAAATTCCATACCCCTATCGATTGGTGGTTGTACCATCCGTTGCCGAGAAGGACACCGATTGCATTTTTCCCCGATTTCATGTTGTCCGTTACGTCATACGTTACATAGTAGTTTCGTCTGTCGAAGCGGCTATAAAGCGGATCGAGTCTGTGGTTACCTATCTTTTCGCCATTGATGTATAGTTCATACAATCCTGCAACGGCAATATATGCCCGCGCCGATTTAATTGCTTTGCTCGAATCGAATGTTTTGCGGAAGTATGGAGCTTCTTTATGGTCTATGCTTCTGCCGTCTCCTATCCATGCTCCTTTCCAGTTGCCGATATTCATCATACCGGTTTCGAAAGTAGCAGAGGGCGATTCGTAGATCTTGCCGTTCTCATCCCACACACGCACTTTCCATGTATATTGGGTAAACGGTTGTAACTCCTTTCCTGCATAGGAAATTAATCGGCTGTCGGAATTAGTTTTTCCACTATCCCAAACCGATGCTTTGTCAGAGTTGATAACTATTTGATATGCCGATTGTTTACCATCGACAACATCGTTCGAAAATCTCCATGAAAGACGTGGTTCGGAACTGTCTATACCGATGGGATTGATGAGGTGCTCGCACTTCAGGTCGGCTACTTGTGCAAAGACAGTAAGCGACACGAAGAACAATGCAATGTTCAAGGTCAGTTTCTTCATGATATATTTGTTAACTAAAAATGATTAAGCTACAAATATATTGATTCTGTCTCAATTAACTAAATCTAATTACCATTTTGGCGTAATTCCTATGAATAATCCGAAATTTCGCCCTGCCATCGGGCGTGAAAGCACAGATACGTATTCTTCATCGAAGAGATTGTTGACTGTCGCTCTCAGTGAAAGGTCTCCCCATCGGTTAGGGAATGCCCTCTCTAACGATATGTCATTCATATAATAAGGTGGAATGCGGCTTAGGTCGCTCGCGTCATTGTCAGAGGAGGTAAACCGTTCGCTGTAATAACTGAATTTGTGGGTAAGCAAAAAACCATTCCATGCTATTTTTCCGGTTAGTGTTGCCGAATATTTAGGTACATATACAAGTTGTTTGCCGACCGATTCGTCATACCGATTTATCTTTTCGCCTTTGTTGATCGAGTTGGTTTCTCCCCAACTGGCATCTATATACAGTTTCCATTTCTTGCCGAGATCTACAAACAATTTCCCTTTAGCTTCGTAGCCGTAGCTGTGTACACGTTTCACGTTCTTGGGCGACCAATATCCTCTTACGTTTGGTGTCCATAGAATCCAATCGTCTATCTGTGAATTGAAGTAAGACAGCTCGCCGGTAACAGAAAACCGTTCTTTCTTGATACCAAATTCGGTGCCTACATCGTACGTAAATCCTTTTTCGGCTTTCAGGCTGTCATTCCCACCCGGTATAAAATAAAGATCGTTGAGGGTAGGGTATCTGTAATTTTTGGAAACAGAACTTTTGAGCAATACATCACAATCGGGGATCAACAGATAATCGACAAAGAGAGATGGTATGACAGGCGTAGTATTATTACCGTACGTTTCGAACCGAAAATCGGAAGCTAAGCCGAGCCTCTTTGTTACATTATATTTTGCCGACAAGAGGTGTGATGACTCGAATCGAGATTGATCATACCCCGACGATTTCAGTTTGTCCATGCTCTCTACGCTGTGCATATTCAGATTTGTTTTTGTGCTGAGCATCAGCTTTGGTGTCGCAAACCAATCGAAATTGAATTGCCCGTATCCTGTGTTGACCTTGCTGTTTGTGTCTATCATCTTTATCAGGTTCTCGATATTTATATCAGCCCAATAAAAATAGTCCATGCCGGAATGTGTATATCCTGCGGTAGCAGACATTCTTGTCTTTTCGGCATAAGTATTCCAGCCTGCCGTGAGGCGCAAGGTTTGTTCATCTTGTTCGTTGCGCGAACGACTGCTTGCCTCACTAACCGTAAGCATGGGCAGCCCTCTTTTCGAATCGAAAAACCATCCTGCAAAGTTGAACTTATTGTTGCCGGTGCCTTCGTAGTACAATTCTTGCATCAGGTGCAGGTCTTTGTAGTCTCCGTTCTTGTTGCGGCTAATGATCCAATTCCCGTTTTCGTCGCGACCGTTGTCGTAATTCGTGTATTTGAAATCGTTGTCTGACGAGGTGTAGTATGCTCTGGTAACCGATTGCAGACGGTCGGATATGTTGACGTGCAGTTTCAGAAATTCATCGAATGTATTGTAACTGCTAATGCCTTGAACGAAGCTGAGCCCCAAAGGGGAAGTGTCGTCGACAGGTTTGGTGTCGAGCGTAATTGCTCCGCCAAATCCTCCTCCGGCGATACCTACCGAACCCGATCCGTGATAGATATTGGCATTGTCGATAAAAAAAGATGGAATAAGAGAAAAATCCACCATGCCTAACATTGGTGAATTTATCTTCATTCCGTTCCAAGTAACTTGGGTGTGTGATGGAGCAGTTCCGCGAAATGATGCGGTAGCCAAAGAACCTCGTCCATACGATTTGATGTATATAGACGTATTTTGAGCTATCACATCGGCTAACGAATTAGCGATGCTTTCGCGAAGCACTGTCGAATCTAAAGAGGTCTTGACAACCCCGATGTCAGGCAATTTTCGACGAGCGACGACTGTTATTTCTTCTAACTCGTAAGACTTCTCTTGAGCCGATATTGAGCTTGATATAGCAATGAATAACAGGCTACATAATAAAAGCTTGAGCTGTCTCATTTGATATTATTCTTTGAAGCAGAATGATCCCGGTACGATTCCTACTCTGAAAGCGTCTATCTGCTTGCCGCTTACATCATATCTGTATACCATTCCTTTTTCGGTATAATCAAGGGCATCCGACACGTATACTTCCGATGTTTTAGGGTCAACGGTAAGTCCGTAGAACAACGAGCCTTCTTCAGGAGTGATAAATGGTTCGCTCGGAAGTTTATCGGCATTAACCGGTATTTTCCATACATTCTTGTTGATATAGTACAATGTGTCCCTTGTTCCGTTGAGGCAAGCTTTCGAAGCATAATCGCCTAACGTAAATTCGAAGGTTTTTTCCACAGTTCCCGTTTTGGCATCTATACGGCATAGAGTAGGAGCTGAATATCCATTGGGACTTCCGGGATAGCCACCATCAGTAATAATCCATATTTTATCGTTTTTGTCAACAACGAGCGATATTGGCTGCTGATCGGTCTCGATACTGTTCGATTGCGTATTGTCTTTTGTGTTGATAGAATGGATATTCTTTCCATAAGCCCAACTGTATACGAAAAGATTATCTCCGTAAGTAGAGCTTTTTACATAACTATCAGGTTCTGCGTTTATGCTGAGGTCGATAGATGCTGTTGTTTCAAATGTTTTCAGGTTTATAGCCGTTACGATAGTACTATACATATCGGTGATGTATGCTTTGTCGTCGCCGGCAACATGTATGCGATCAGGCGAAGTGAGTCCGGTTATTTTCCCTACACTTTTGAATGTGTTTTTGTCGATAACCTCAACTTTAGCCGAGTTATTCATAACAACAAATCCGTAGTCGCCGGATATAGCCATCGATTGAGCAACGTCTCCCAGTTTGGCTCCGTTGACTCTATGAAACACATCGTTCTCTACTTTTTTTGAGTCGATGTCGTAATAACTCAAAGATGCGTTTCCGTACGTGAAGTTTCCTTCGTTGGTGATGAACAGCCCACGTTTTACTACCGGCTCTTCGTTGTTGTCGTCATCATTGTCATCATCGTTTCCGTCAGGCGGGGTGATGATTTCTGT
>CALNCC010000126.1 GCA_937875275.1 uncultured Dysgonomonas sp.
GTTTACAATGTTCCACAACGAGTAGATGCGGCTCATCGAATAGCGATGCGTTTTGTCTACTTGCTCTACGAGCTCTTTTACTCTTTCTTTTAAATCTTTTTCTTCTATCATAATGTAACTTTTTTATTGTTAATACGTCTTAGTATAAAGAAGATGACGAAGGCGATAGCCACGCCCGCCAAAAATATGCTGCCGCACGCACCCACAAAAGATACGATGCCCATCCCCATCCACACCAGATGAAAAGTGAGGCAGGGACGACAGCAAAACGGCTTGCGATTGAGCAACGGATGCAATCGGGGCAATACCAGCGACAGCCTGTTGCCGGCAACAAGAGAAGCGGCAATAACGGCAATAGATGCTAATAGGTAATACATCGTTTCCATGTTTTTGCTTGATAGATAAATCGCTCAACGAATCTCGAACGGGGCTTTTGATACCCGATTATTATACTATTTTTGTAATTTATATGATTTAACTTCTTATTCACGTTTAATATACTATGAAAAAAACATTTACACTGATTATCTCCATACTGAGCCTGACTACACTATCGGCACAAAAAAATGGAACGAACGAACTTACCGACAAGCGACTGACCACCCGATGGGATATTCCGCAGGGCGATATGATATTGCGAGATTCGCTTGCCGACTTCACGTCCGACAAGTTTTTCGACTACGGATCGGCATACCTCTCGGGCAAGCTCGACGGCTACAACCCCGACATGGGATTCAACAGCTTTGTCATTACCATCAACAACGAGGTAACCCGTGAAACAGAATCGGTAAAAGTAGATATCGACCCGTCGGGATACTTTTCTATTGCGATACCTTTGCCCTATGCCGGTGTGCATCATCTCTTCATCAACAGCAAGAAACCGATAGCCACCTACCTCGAACCCGGACAAACCCTGCGCATGAACGCCGATTGGGGATTTTTCGCCACCGCCTACGACAAAGGATATACACCGGAGGATGAGGCAAACGCCGTCAAATACTCGGGCACATTGGGCGAGGTTAACACCGAACTCTTTGGAGCGAAATATGTCGGATTGAAAGAGTTTTCGTATATGGAGATGCACAACGGTGCAAAAAGCATGACTCCCCAAGCATATAAGGAAAAGCGAACACGCATATTCGAGGATAACATGAAAATCATAGAAGCCGCAGAAGCAACCACGCCGGCTGCCGTGCGGGCAAAGGTAGTGCGCCGAAACATAGAGATGGGCGCATACGGCTGGCACATGATGGAGTATCTGCGCCTGAGGGAAGGCTTGGCAAAGAGCAACCCGCAAGACGAACAACTGCAAACACCTGTCGACGACAGTTACTACACGTTCCTCAGCCACATCACGCTCGACGAACGCGCCTTGATGACCGACCACAACACATCGGGATTTATCAACCGCCTCGAGCGCTCGACACCGATATTGAGAGCCGAAATCATACAGAACAGACTACTTAGCCCCCCTCCGGAAAAGACTTTTTACAGATTCGTACTCGAAGACAAAAAGATTGCACTTACCGAAGAGGAGTTAACCATGATGGCGTTTATGGACAGCATCCCTCCGGGAACAGCCTTGGAAGGTAAACTGTTAGAGAGGTACGAGTCTATGGCAGAGGTAAGAAAGAAGTTCGATGACAAATACGACTCGCGCTACTATGCCGAGTATGAGAAAAAATATTGGGATACACTCAAATCCATAACGTGGGAAGAAAGGCATAAAAACCTGTTGGCAAACAACGACTCTATTTACAGCAACGTGTTTGGCATGGGCACCAACAGCATCGTCGCCGAAATAATGGCTGTGAGAGATATACAAGCCTGTTTCAATCAATTTACGGAAAAGAGCAAAGCAAAAGAACGGATGGATGCGACCTTGGAGTACATGAAAAATCCGTTTCTGAGAAGCGAGGTTAAACGCCTCTTCGACGAAAAATACAACATCATAGAAACCAAAGTTTACAACCTGCCCAAGGGTGAAGCTGCCGATCTGTTTCGCAAGCTGATAGCTCCGCACAAGGGCAAATACATCATTGTCGATTTTTGGTTCACGGGTTGCGGCCCATGCCTCGGCGCCATGAAATGGTCGATGGAGCAACGACGCAAATATGCTGCCGGCAACGACATCGTGTTTCTGTACATTACCTACAACTCCGATTCGCCTATCGACCGATACAACGAATTGGTAGAGCAATACGAGCTCACGCACACGCACCGCTTGTCTGACGACGAGTTCAACCTCTTGCGAGAGTTATTTAACATATCGGGCTATCCGCACTATCAGTATGTCAATCGCAAAGGACAGATGATGTCGTCGGGATTAAGCTTCATATCCCTCGAATATACATTACAAAATCTATTAAAAAACGAAAAATAATTTATGAAAAAGGCACTTACACTACTCACATTGCTCACACTCGCCATCTCGCTGTTTGCACAAGAGGCAGATCATGACGCATGGTTAAAATCGGAAGTAGCAAAATCGAAAAGACAGGCTTTGCCCGACTTCGACTCCCCCGACTTTTTCAGGCGCGACACCGCCCGCCTTGTCGGATACATTAAGGGATACGACACCGAATCGCAAGAGGCGGGATTGATATATGCATACAACTGTCTTACCCGCGAAAACAATCCGGTAGTGATAACGATACATCCCGACGGGCGATTCGAAGCCAATGTGATGATGCAATACCCCACCGTGCAGAACACCACCTGCGCCGACCGCATACTGAATGTGTATCTCGAACCCGGATGCACGCTGGGCATTGTGATCGACCCCGACGCCAACCCCGAGAGCCGCTATTATCAGAACAGCGAACTCACATTCTATGGTCCTGTGGCGGAGATGAATACAGCGCTTTTCTCCGTCGGATACGAGGAATATAATTGGGAAGAGTATGAGAATGCTCTCAAGACATACACCCCTGCACAGTTCGCACCGATAGCCGATGCGCTGTTGGAGAAAAACATGGCGAAGCTGGCTGCCAAGAAAGACCAATTGTCGCCCAAGGCATACGATTTCCTCAGCAACGACCCTGTCGTCGCTCACGCCTACCTGCTGTTAGACTTCATCAATTCAAGGTTCTACCAGCGAGAGCAGAACCCCGACAATGAAGCCTTGAAGGCTGATGTGCCCGACAATTACTACGATTTTCTGACAAGGTTGCCCTTAGACAAACAGGTGTTTTTTACATCTATGGATATCGGCAGCTTCATCAACCGATTCGAATACAACACCAAATTCAGCGATCTGTTTCATCTGATCCACAGTGCCGATGCCCGCCCCGAAAAAACGTTCTTCCAATTCTTAATCGAAGACGAGGGAATAGAGTTCAAAGGCGGAGAAACATGGGTGGAAATGCAACAGAAATTGATTGATGGAAAACTGGAACTGACGGAAGAAGAAAGAAAAGTATTTATGAAACAGGGCGAGGAGATAAGGGAGTTTTCCAAAGCCAACTCTGCATTGATAAATAAATACAAGTCGATATATATGAGCAATATAGAAAATAAAACACTGAAAGCTTGGAGGCTCAAAGATTCGGCAATGATAGATGATCTGAAACTGCAACCCAACTTCATATCTCAGACCATCAAGCTAAGAGAGCTTGATCGTTTGTTTAAAGAAATTAACAAAGACGAGGCAACAGAGATATTGACCATGCTGAACGCAACCTACCTCAAGCATCCCTTTTTGCGAAGCGAGGCACAACGCATATTTGCACAAGGCTATCCCGAAGGAGACGGTATGATCTTCGAACTTGGCGACACACCCGCCGCCGACCTGTTTCGCGAGATGATTGCCCCATTCAAAGGCAAATATATATATGTCGATTTTTGGGATACATATTGCGCGCCATGCATTGCCGGCATCATGGACATGAAGGATGCGAGGGAGCAATACAAAGACAGCGAAGACATTGTGTTTGTATACATCACAAGCACCTCGGGATCGCCAACAAGCAGATACGACAAGATTGTGAAAGAGCAGGGATTGGAACACTCATACCGCCTGTCAGACATCGACTTTTTCCGCATGCGCGAGCTGTTCGGCTTCAACGGCATACCTCACTACCGCGCTGTCAATCGCGAAGGCGTGGTAATGAAACCGAACATATCTGCTTGGGCGCTATTGGGAGACGAAAAAAATAAAAAATAAATTTTTAGCAAAAATAGTTGATTATTCATCTTTTATGCGTAGGTTTGCGGAACACATACTATTAATATTTTTATAAATTAAACAAACAAGTCATGAGAACTACACAAGAACATGTTGACAAGAAAGCGATTTACGAAAAACCGCAAATTGAGATTATCGAAATGGAGATGGAAAGTGGAGTTATGCTCAGAGTGAGTGTAGCTAGAGCTCCTGGAGTCAAAGGAGGCGGATTTGGACATGGTGGTGGCGGCGGAATTATATAATCCCCCACACACACACATAAGGCAAACGTATAAAAACACTATTTACATAAGGCGCATATAATATGTATGCCTTTCTGTGAATATGTAATTTGTCATTCGGGGTCATTCCCAGAATGGCTGTGTGTAGGTATTCAATAACGATGAATATCAACGAGATGTTTTATGCGTTTGCTTTGCTTCCATTTTTTTTACACACCGAGTATTTCTTAATTACAAAACAAAACAAACACGATGAAAAAATTACACTTTTTATTTGCCGCTTTGTGTCTTATTTTGGCAGGAGCGTGCAGCAGCGACGACATTTTAGAGCAAACGCCCGACACACCAGAGACGCCCGAAGTGCCCGACACGAAAGGGCAACCTATTACCATCCGTGCCTCAATAGACGCAGGGGCAATTGTGAAAGCCGGAGTAGTAGAAGGTAATACCAACTACAACGCCGGCGAAACATTCTACTGGGAAAATGGTGATGGTATCAAACTCATTTTTGTGAAAATGAACGGGACGGAAGAGACCCCTTTCGATAATACTACTCCTCTTCTAACAACTATACTCACAACTAAGGGGGTGATTCTTCAGGGAGATGAAGCAGAGTTCACCGGTAATCTTCCCAAGGATTTGGACAACGGTATATACAATATTTATGCCTGTTCGCCGAATATGGAACAGAAAAATCTCGGTGAGTGGCAGAGATCTATGACCTCTTCTCTTCATCTGAATCAGACGCAGGACGGCATTTCGTCCCGTAGGCTGTATGCCGATGGTAATATGGAGCTATGGGGCGAACCTGTAAAGAATATGACGGTGGAGAACGGTGAACTGTTAGACCCTGATAATAAGCTCAAATTCAATATGGTTCAACTGAATGCCATGTTGCGTTTCACGATTGATAATAAGATGGCTGATGCTCTGACCGTTAAACAGATCAGAATTCGCACGGAAGAAGCCGACGGGAAGGACCTATCCACATTCTTCAGAACCGGTGCCGACCACGACTTTTCTGGCAATGCGTGGACTAACGTCCATGTGAATGCGACTTCCAGTGCTATGACCCTGACTGTAAATAATGAAAAGAATACGGCCACAATAGCCAATAGCGAGACCTTCGACGCCTATATGTGTGTGTTGCCTCCGGAGGCGCATGTCTTAGCTTATGATCAGAAATTCATCATCGAAGTGTACCTGACAGATGCTAAAGGTAAAGGATTTATACGTAAAGGAACGATAACGAATAAGACTTCCGGTTTCGATTTTTTGTATAACGGAGGATTTAAAGCCGGCAATCGTTATTATTTCCAAATCTCATTGTCAGGTAACCTCGATCCGATAGCTGTTTATAAAGTAGGAGATTTTTATCCTGGTGTACTATATAGCGAAGGTATTGTGTGCAGTGCAGACGCCAGTGGCGCACAAGGAAAGATCCTCAGTCTCGACGAAGGCAAAATAGCATGGGGTCTGAATGGAGTGACCAGTGCAACAGACGAAGCTGATGGAGAACTCAATACTAATAATGCGAAGGAACGAGTTCTGAGTATAGCAGATTACCCCGCTTTCGCATGGTGTGTGAATCAACAACCGCGAAACAGTTGGTATCTGCCTGCCAGAGATGAGATGATGGCGGTGTATGATGTAAAGACTAAATTAAATAATGCCCTGTCTGGATCCGGGAACCCCTCAGTGGGTGGAATGTACTGGACATCAACGGCGTCTACTGTTGGAGGCGGTGAGGATATAACGAATGCTACAGCTTTTGACCTTACGAACGGAACGTATGGTCCGGCACCTCGCTCCGAAGAGTACCGTGTGCGTGCGATGAAGAAGTTTGACATAGCAAGACCCTAACAGGTCGATTTGACAGATATATACAGCAAGGCTGCACGTGGGTGTGGCCTTGTTTGTTTTGTACCCGCAAACTACTCGCAAATAAAAAATACATCTACTGCCAACCGCCGGCATCGCATTCCTTATTTAATTTACAGGCAAAGGATATTAAGCAACAAAAAATAATCAGTACATTTGTGCTGATGACACAAAAAAGTACCATTATGAAAAAAAATGCAATCACATTGCTTCTGCTTGTATTGTCTCTGTCTGCCTTTTCGCAAAAGAAATATCAGGGAGAGAAGTTTGACGACATAGACCTCATTAACAATAAAATAACATTCATAAAAGAAATGCAAAGAGACGGCACATCCCAAGCCGGCAATTACACGACCCTCACCGATATAGTGAAAGGGCAATACGCCAAGCAGCCATTCATATCGAGTGTGAAATATAACGAGAAGAAAAAAGAAATCACAATAAAATCGCGAGTCGACCTCATACTGCCCCAAAACAGTGAAGGCATCCGCCACACCATGTCGATGAAGTACACCCTCGTTCTGCTTGCCTTAGCCGACAAATGCGTCTTCATCACCACCGACATCCAGTATCAGCATCCGAAGGAAAGCCCACAATACAAGGTGCAAAAGAAAGCCTTTGCTGCCGAAGACTTCATCACCGCCCAGGCTATCGGTATCGAAGACGGCAATCGCGAACTGAAAGAAAACACGAAGAAAAGCACATTATATTTCATAAACCAATTGGATACCGAGTTAGAGTCATTCTTCAAATAACACAAAAAAAAACGTTCATAGATACAATAAATGCCGGAAACAAAAACTTTCGGCGACAGAGATAATATACAATCATAAAAAATCACTATTTTAGCGACGAAAAAAACAAAAGATACCAAACCAATATGAAAACCCGTAACATTATCCATACATTAGTTCTGTTTGCCGTTTGCGCAAGCCTCGCTTCATGCGAAATGATAGGCGAAGCCAAAGTGTTGAAATATGCCGAAGACCTGCCCTACTTAGGCTTGAAAGGCGAAATAGACTCCGTAGACATTCGCACCTATCAGGCCGACGAGATAGCCGGAAAACTAAACGCCAACGTTCCTCTATTCGAGACACAATACTATTTCGATGCAAACGGATATG
Source organism: uncultured Dysgonomonas sp. (assembly GCA_937875275.1). GTDB lineage: Bacteria > Bacteroidota > Bacteroidia > Bacteroidales > Dysgonomonadaceae > Dysgonomonas. The sequence continues at coordinate 7,413 of CALNCC010000126.1, forward strand.
TGGTAAAGAAAATACAAAAAGACTATGCGGTGATGACTTCGTTGAAAACCGAAGTGTCGAAAATAGAAAACGGACGCATCACAGAATACGTAGAGATGACCGGCAGCCAAGACACTTCCATCATCAGGCTGGCAAGAGCCGATGAAAAATCGGAATCGTGGGTAGACACGGCGCACGACCACGGAGACTTGTACACCGACACCATTTCGGTCGTATACACCGACAATGCGAGAATAGCGACAATAAAAACATACAACGGCGGACAAATGCAGCTGCGCTCGGCAGAAGAGATATTCAACAGCAAAGGACAAGTGATTCAAAACATCGTTAAGGCAGGAGCCTTCGAGTCTCGGAACATATGGCAATACGACAGTGATGGCAACATAAAGTCGATAGAAAGAAAAACAACGGAAGAATATGTACTCGAAGGATCGAATGAATTTAAAAAAGAAGAAGTATCATCCAAGACAGTTACCTATGCCTATAAGTACGACGACAAAGGCAACTGGATTCAGGCAATAGAATTTGACGATAAAAAACCGAGTGCCTATATACAGCGCAATATTTCGTACCGTAAATAGTTATAATAATATAGCTAACAAAAAAAAGAAACATATGTATTATAAATACCTATTGACCATATTGGTGGGCATACTCCTGTTCTCTTCGTGCAAAGGAAGCAAAGACGAGATCGACTATATCGATGTGCTCTATCACAACACAATATTCGGAAGCAAACAATCGCCCGAAATGAGAGAGAACCTAAAAGCTTCCATCCCCGATTTCACCAGTCCCTATTCCGAAAGAGGAATATTCCCTGTGAAGATAACAGACTCGGATGTGCTCAAGCAGATACAAGCCGAGCTGGTTACGCTCACCCCCCAAGACAAATACCTATATCCCGATGTACGCATAATGATGGACGTACACTACAAAGACGGATCGGTGAAGCATGTCGACTTTTGCGGAGTACTCTCTGACGCAATATTTGTAGACGGCAAACGCCAAGCATACAACAACCGCCTGGCATATATCGTAAAAAACAACGTAGGACTATATGGCTGGATAAAAGACGATGCCACATTTAAGCTCATGCCCGAAATAAAAGACACAACCATCGTCAAAGAACCCCTCATAGAAGGATACTGGTACAGAGAATACCTCATGCACAAAGTGATCTTAGACGACTAAAACGCCTATCTGAACAGAAAAGAAATACGACAGCCATTCCCGTAAACAACGCGGGGTGGCTGTTTTGCGTTTACCCACACTTGTCTGCCTTTTTTATCTATCAGTAAAACGATTAGAAGCCAGATGAAAGTAACCGGAGTATTCACAAAAAACCAAGAAGCCTACAAGCAAGGCAAACGATATATCGTAAACAAAGGATCGACCCGATCGTCAAAAACATACAGCATACTGCAATTGCTATACACGATAGCCTCGTCCCACACCGGCAATCCGCTTGTCGTGTCCATCGTTTCCGAGTCGATGCCCCACCTCAAGAAAGGGTTCATACGCGACTTTATGAACATCGTGAAAACAAAAGAAGAGTGGAGCGAAAAAGCGTGGAATGCCACCGACAAAACATACAAGACGGGCAACTCGCTCATCGAATTTTTTTCGGCAGACAATGCAGCCAAAGTGCACGGACCCTCGCGCAACATACTATATGTTAACGAGTGCATCAACCTCGACTACGAAACCTACCGCCAACTCGCCATCCGCACCACACAAACCATCTTTCTCGATTGCAACCCCAACTACGACTTTTGGCTCGACCACAAAGTGCTTACCCGCCCCGAAGCCCAACTGATACACTCCACATACAAAGACAACAACTTCCTCAGCCGGGCGCAGATACAGGAAATAGAATCGAACCGAAACGACGAAAGCTGGTGGCGCGTCTACGGCGAGGGCTTGACAGGCATCAGGCAGGGAGCCGTCATCCGCAATTGGGATGTCGTAGACCGCATGCCCGACACCTACAAAAAACGATGGATAGGCATCGACTTCGGATTCACCAACGACCCCACAGCCATTGTCGACATGCGCCTGCACGAGGGCGAACTGTGGATCGACGAACTGCTATTTGCCAAAGGCTACGACAACCTCATGATTGCCGATGTGCTGAAAACGAACAATATACCCGCATCCACACAGGTAGTTGCCGACAGTGCCGAACCCAAATCGATAAAGGAGATAGCGGCACGAGGCTGGAAGGTAGAGGGTGCACAGAAAGGGCGAGACAGCATAGCCTCGGGCATTGCCATCCTCAACCGCTATGCGAAGCACGTTACCCGCCGCAGCCGCAACATCATAGACGAGTATCACAACTACCGATGGAAGACCAACGACATGGGCGACGCCACCAATACGCCTATCGACCGATACAACCACTCTATCGACGCGCAGCGATATGTGTGCCTCAACTATCTTGCCGAACGGGGCGGACGCCTCAGCTATTCGGTCATCGAAGGCAAACGAACGGGGCAGCGCACGCCTCACCGAAATTAACACTTGGCACCAACCGATCTTAGGAAATAAAGCATTATATTTGAGTTGTAAATACGCAACACTGTATGGATGTAAAAAATCTCGGGCTTGCCCATTATGGCAAGGCTTGGCAATATCAAGAAGAACTGTTTAACGAAGCCCTCGACTGCAAGAAGAACGGGCTGCCGACACGCAACACGCTCGTCTTGTGCGAGCATCCGCACACGCTCACCATCGGTAAAAACGGAAACGAGCACAATCTCTTGATTTCCGAACAGATGTTGCAGCAACGCGGTGTGGCGCTCTACCGTATCGACAGGGGCGGCGATATTACCTATCACGGGCCGGGGCAACTGGTGGGCTATCCCATCTTCGACCTCGAATCGTTTGCCATCGGGCTGAAAACATACATCCACACCCTCGAAGAGATTGTTATCGCCCTGCTGGCTCACTATGGCATCTCTGCCGCACGCAGCAGTGGTGCTGCCGGTGTGTGGATAGACGGCGACAACCCCGCCACAGCCCGCAAGATATGCGCCATTGGGGTGCGCAGCAGTCGCTATGTAACCATGCACGGTTTTGCCCTGAACGTAAACACCGATCTGTCTTATTTTTCGCTCATCAATCCGTGCGGATTTACCGACCGAGGGGTTACATCTATGCAAAAAGAGTTGGGTGCGGAGGTAGACCTCAACGATGTATCGCTAAGGATACAAAGCCTGTTCGCCGAAAAGTTCAAAACAATATAAAACGTAGTCGTTATGAAACAAATCGTATTTCTGTCATTATTGATTTTTATTTCGTGTGGTTCAAAAAGTAAGAAAGACGAATCGCCGCTTTGGGATGCGCACGTGTCTTGTGCGTTGACGTTTATGAATAAATATATCGAGCAAAGTTCTACGCAGAACGATATTGACGAGTGGGTGCAAAGCAATGATATGACGACAGCATCGTTCCGAGCTGAATATCAGCGGATAATAGCTGACGGTTGGGCTAAAGAACCCGAAATGGGACTTGGCTTCGACCCCATACTTAACAGTCAAGACTGTGCCGACAAGGGCTACGAATTAGATTTCGTTGACGATAAGACGAGCTGCATTCATCTGAAAGGCAAGGGCGAAGATCAATTTAAGGTTGTGGTTAAGGTGATCAAGAAAGGCGATAAATGCTTGGTTGATGGCGCGGGTGTCGTCAACATGTCATCTGCTGCACCTCTCTCTATCAATTGAGTAGTCAGCGTTTCCTTACCACCCTCAAACTATCCATATAAAACTCTTGAGCTATGGGGAAACTATTTTCCTCTAAGTATGAGAAGATAGCCGTTTCGTAGCGTATATCGGAATAGCAGACAAACCGTTCTTCGCTGAAAAACAATAGCGTGCAACGCGAATCGAACATATCCATAGCTTCCAGATGTTTCCTCACATTCACAGGAATATGGAAAGAGCAGCTATCCATTCTCGAATATGCGTACGGATTGACAACATATAGCATATCACAGTCTTTTTGGCACATCGTATCGAGGCGGAAAGGAACACCTGCCTCGATGTTCTGCAATTTTCCCGAAAGCTCTACGTCCTCAAATCTCTCAATCGGTATATTACATCCGATCATCGAAAATGCGACTACCAATATGGCTGCTATTCTTTGTCTCCAATTCATCACTTAAGGGGGGATTCGTTTTCTTCTTTATTTTTTTTAAATATCGCTATGCAATATAGTGGAAATATACAAAAAACAAATAAGGCTGCACCCACGTGCAGCCTTGCTGTATATATCTGTCAAACTGATCTGTTTATTATTTTGTTATGTCAAATTTCTTCATCGCACGCACAAAGTGGGAGGCTGAGCGAGAATCTGTGTCTGATCCCATAGTATTATTGGGATCAGAGACAATAGCTGAATTATTCTCAGTGTCAAAGAAAGGCACTGTTGATGTCCAATAATAGTAGCCGCCAGACAATACGTCAGCGCCGGTTGTTACATTCAACACATTGTTCAATGTTTCTTTCACCGTAGCCACACCCTGCATTTCATACTGGGCAGGCAGATACCAGCCGTCTCCCTTGCCTACACACCATGCGAAGGCAGGATATTCAGCGATACTGAAAAAATCATCCATGTACTTGGTATTACTTTCTCCGTCATTCGGGTTCATTGAACCGAGCGTCTGGCCATCTTTTCCCCACGCCTTTGTGGTTTCGTTGAGACTAAGAATCTTGCCCACTGTGCCGGCGGCGTTTACACTGCACACAATACCTTCGGGAGCGTCGGCTGAGGGATAAAGATCGCCTACCTTATAAACAACCTCCTTGGTGTTATCCTTGGTCAATGCGATCTGGAAATAGTAACGCATGCCGCCTTGTAGCCCTCCGTTATACAGAAAATCGAAACCGTCAATACCTTCTGTTATTGTTCCTTGTCGCAGATAAAGCGTACCATCGGCATCCTCTAACAATACATCCACAACGAATGATGCATCAGCAGCCAAAACACCATTAGATGGCAGCACACACATATAGGCATCGAAAGCTATGCCTTCGCCTATCATGGCTTCGCCCTCATTTTGATCTATCGTCAGGCTCATCGTGCTCCACGTGTTGGTGTAGAAAGAGCTCCATGCCTCGTTGTTAGGGGAATAGGAGAGGTAAGCGTAATAGTTTAGGAAATCGAAGCAATTGCCCCCTCCGGCATCTTTCGTAGTAATCGATACACTCTTTACGGTCATCGCTTGATCCATCGTATTGCTAATCGTGAAACGTAACATGGCATTCAGCTGAACCATCTCGTAGGAGAGTTCCGGCGTCTTGCCGACCAGTTTGCCATCCTTTATCTCCACACCCTTCACTGCTCTCCCCCACAGCTCCATATTGCCATCGGCATACAACTGCTTAGACGACTTGCCCATCTGCTTCTGATCTTGCTGAAGAGAAGAGCCGAGAAAACCAATCATATTTATCTGCTCCACTTTATGCGAACAGGCATATATGTTGTATGTTCCGTCCAATCCGGCGGGGATGTTGCCCGTAAAGTCTGCCGTATTTCCGCTTGCGTTCGTGGCTGTGAAGTATGATGTGGGAAGATTGTCTGCAACCTCAGGAATTTCTTTTTCATCCTCACCCAATTTCACAAAAAAGAGTTTGATCTGATCGTTATCGTTCCAGTAGAATCTTTCGCCGGCATCGTAATCGAGATTTCCTTCGTATACTCCGGCTTTTGTGCCCATTGCATCGTCTACCGAGGCACGGATGGTGATGCGCTGCCCTTTCGCCTGTGGCGTGTCGGGTGTTTCAGGCGTCTCGGGTGTTTGTTCTAAAATGTCGTCGCTGCTGCACGCTCCTGCCAAAACGAGGCACAATGCGGCAAATAGGATGTGTAATTTTTTCATCGTGTTGTTTTATAAAATATTAAGAATACAAATCTAATAAAAAAATTGGTGTATCCGTGCATCGCAGATGCAAAAATGGACGAAGCAAAAAAACAAGGCTGCACCCATGTGCAGCCTTGCTGTATGTATCTGTTGCGGAAGAACCGTTTTACGGGTTTGCCGGGCGTATATCAAACTTCTTCATCGCACGCACAAGGCAGGGTGTCGAGCGAGATCGCATAGTATATCCAGAGTCATCAACTGTATAAGCATAGGATAGGTCTTCATGGTAATTACCTCCGGAATCGGGATTATTAGGAACTGTTGATGTCCAATACGGAAAGGGAAGCAATTGGATATAGCCCCCCAGTGCGAGATTTAATATTGCTTTATTCTGAAACGCCGTCGTCATTTCATTAAGAGCAGGTAAATACCAGCCGGATCCTTTGCTTACACACCATGTAGCGGGGGATATTACGCCATGCGAAAGTATCTCAGAAGTATTGTATTCTCCGTCAAATTCGTCAGTCGCACCGGTCTGAAAATTCCCAAGCCATGTACCGAGGCTTTCGTCAAGACTGAGGATCGTTCCTCGTGTGCCGAGATCGCTTGTGCTGCACACAACACCTATGGGGTTCGCTGCCGAAGGATAAAGATCGCCTATCGTATAGCCCATTGTGATATTCTCATCTTTCAGTTCGATCTGGAAATAGTAACGTGTGCCGGCTCTCAGTCCTCCGTAGCCAAGGTTATTGAACAGAAAATCGAAACCGGGAACGGTCTTTGTTATCGTTCCTTGACGCAAGTAGGTTTTACCGTCGGCACCCTCTAACAAAACTTCCACAATGAATGCCTCATCAGCAGACAAAATAGTACCAGATGGCAGCGCACACATATAGGCATCGAAAGTTTCGCCTTTACCTATCGTGGCTTCGCCCCCTTTTTCCTCTACTGTCAGGTGCATAGTACTGTTAACACCAGCCCCTAAAAGGTTCCACCCATCTGCTATAGGGGAATAGTCGAGTCTGGCGGAATGGCTAAAGAATGTATTGATGTTATCGTTGCCCTTTTTCGCTGTAACCGATATCTTTTTTACGGTCATCACCTTATTCTCTGTGTTATTTGTAATAGTGAAACGCAACATAGCATTCAGCTGCTCCATCTCGTAGGAGAGCTCCGGCGTTCCACCGACCAGTTTACCATTCTCTATTTCCACTCCTGTTACTGCTTTCCCCCACAGTTCCATATTACCATCGGCATACAACTGCTCTGACGACTTGCCTACCTGTTTCTGATTTTGGGACAGAGCTGAGAAGACGTATGGCGCATAAAGGTAATCGATTGTCGTTCCATTGCTATAGCTCATGCTCCACTGTTTTATACCGGGCGAACAGGCGTATACGTTGTATTTTCCGTCCAATCCATCGGGAATATTACCGGTAAAATCTGCCGTTCCCGTAGCTTTGTCTGCATTTGCTGCTACTAATAAAGATGAGGGAATAGGATTTTCACTATAGAAAATTTCATTCCCGCTCGCATTCACCGGCACAAAAAGGAGTTTGATCTGATTGCCATTGGTCCAGTAGAATCTTTCGCCGTTGGTATAGTTGGTTTCGCCTTCCACGACTCCGGCTTTCACTGCCATTGCCTCGTTTACTGTGGCGCGAATAGTGATGCGCTGACCTTGCTGCTGAGGGGTTTCAGGTGTCTCGGGTACGCCGGGCGTTTGATCTAATATGTCATCGCTACTGCAAGCCCCTGCCAGAATAAGGCATAGGGATGCTAATAATAATTGTAATTTCTTCATTACTTTGGGTCTGATTTACAATAAAAAATTAGTAATTATCTGAATATTTCAAGAATATGTTTTTAGAAGATAAAACCTTATTAGCTAAAAACAGAAAACTGATTTAATATCTCCCCCCCCCCTCTAATACACTCAGAAGCGGGGAGAGACTTAAAATGGCTTATATTTCGGAGATTCTTCCACCTCCTCCATTATTCAGATTTTTTACTCTTGCAGGACTTCCACTCCCACAAAGGATTCCTGTTGTCTCGATTTCAAGTACTTCGATTGCAGGTTTTTCATAAACATCGGTCTTTTCTGTTTGTTTTTCGCTCATCATTTTCTGATTTTTATTTATAGAACGTTGACTATAATACACGTTGTAAAAATATTAAAAAAAAATAAATTCTATTTTTTTTTTATTCCTGTTTTTTTCTGGTTCATTTACTTTTTTTTCGAGTTGATTTTTTCTCTTTTTATCTATACTGAAAACGCATTAATTAATACTTAGTTAGACATGAACGAACTGATACAAATTCCACTGATAAGTGAAGAGTTATTTAAATTACACTCGCCCATAACGGCAGCAACAGACATCACCGAATTTATTCCTTATATCGCCATTGCGCAGGAATTGCACATCGCACCCGTATTGGGCGAGCCGATGATGCACGAACTGAAAGAGCAGATAAATACAAACAGCCTGACTGCCGAAAACAGCGACCTCGTGCTCAGATTGGCTCCGGCATTGTCGTTCTTTGCCGTCTATCAGGCGTTGCCTTTCCATTGGGCGGCAGTGGTGAACAAGGGGATAACGATACGCGAAAGCGAAAACAGCAAGGGGATAGACATTAAGGATCTTGCGCAACTGCGCCAATGGATGAAGAATGATGCCGATCTGCTGAAAGGGCAACTGATTGCCTTCTTGTGCAAGTGCCGCAACAGCTATCCGTTGTGGCGACCGCAAGACGATTGCTGCTCAGACATAGTGAATGAGGGCAGTACACAAAAAGACTTCGACAGCGGATTTTATTTTGCTCGCCCGAGTGGCGGATGCGGATGTAAGTAAAAACTGACTGACCGAGATAGAGATAGAGGAAGCCGATGGGCTTCCTCTATATGTTTATATGTGTTAATGTTTATTAATCCCCTTTCGTGGTAATGAGCACTACTCCTTTTTTTGCACGCGAGCCGTATTGTGTGGTCGCGGTTTTTCCTTTCAGTTCGGTTTTCTTTTCTATGCGATCTTTGGTTATCGCTGTTGCGGATGCCTCATCAACCTCTGTGCCGTCTACATAGTATAGCTTGGTGTCGCCCTTGGCGATTTTGGCTTCGTCGTAGTTTTTCGTTCTGATGATCATCGCCCCTTCTGCTGCGCGATCGCCGTAGGTTTGGGTTATCGTTTCGTTTTTCTGCAAGGCAATCTCTTCTATCATGTCGGGAGCAATAAGCGACATGTCGGCAACTTCGCGCCCATCTACTATGTACAGTATGTTTTCGGGTATTGCATTTGGTTGTTGTCTCTGTCCACGCCCTTGCCCTTGCATCTGTGCATTGGGATTGGCGCCGCCACGTTGTCCGCGTGCGCCACGTTGACCCGCAAAGCCTTCGCCACGTTGTGGGCGGTCGCCTCTCGCATCATCTCCGCCTTCGGCATTGGCACGATTCATCCGCCCTTGACCACGCATGCCCTGCCCCATATTACCAAAGAGGCTTGCTATCTCTTCGCGCGAAACTTCTCCGGCTTTGAGCTTGGCGTTGATACGCGGACGTTCTTCCACTACTTTGAAGTCGAGCTGCATGCCGAGCGAGAAGAAGGCGATGGTGTCGCCCTTTGTTACTTTTATGGAATAGAATCCGTCGCCCGTAGTCGAGGTTCGGTTTTGTGTGCCTTTGACGATGACTGTCGCGTTTGCGATGCCTTCATTGTCTTCGTTGACAACACGCCCCGATACGGTTACTCCTTTTTTGTTGGGCAACGTGTCGCCCTCGTATACGGTGCTGTAAACGTAATAGCTGATATGAGGCGGCAATTCCTTTTGTCGCTCTATGATCTTTGGCACTATCTCGGTTATATATGCCGGCACTTCCTTGGGCTGTGCCTCGTCTGACTGTGCCGATACACAGATTGCAGACAATAACATAAACGTCAGTAATAGCTTTTTCATAATTCCTTGTATTTTATTGTTTGTACAATTATTTCTTCTTTTTCTTCGTCTTTATTAGTACTACTCCGTGCTTGCCTTTCTCGCCATATTTCTCTATTTTGTCTTTATCTTTCAGTACCGAGAATGAGACGATATCTTCAACCACAACGTCTTCCATAGTACCCTCGACGCCATCGATAAGTACTAAGGCCTGATTGGCCAAATTTGTTCTGTGAGGTCTTGAGGCTGTGTCTACGCCGGTCTTCGTATTATCCGCCCCTGCAACGTTCATTATCACGGTTAATTCGCCTTTGAGTTCCGAAGCATATATTTTTTGCGTATCATATCCCAAATAAGAAAATTCGACAACATCATCTTCCTCAACTTTTAGTTTGAATTGCCCTTCCTTATCGGTTACAACACCGACACCGGGTTTCCCGACCAATGTTACAGAAGCATTTACTATCGGCTCATCGTTTTTATCGACCACGAAGCCGTGAATAAATCCTTCTTCCACCCACACAGTTTGGTCGGTATGATAATGATTTTTATACGCCTCTTTCAGCTCAATAGACATCTGCTCCGAAGTCGTCTTCACCGACTTGGGTTTAT
>CALNCC010000127.1 GCA_937875275.1 uncultured Dysgonomonas sp.
ACGTTTCAAAAATATCGGCTATTTCTTTGAGAATTTCTTTCTCGGTGTTGGTCAGGTGATTGTCATCGGTTTTGTTTTCGGCAGATTTCTTTTCCGACAGAAGCAGATTAGTTGCCTTGTTGCAAATAAAACGCTCGTTCTTCAGCCCGAATGACAGTGCGCTGAGTATTTCGTCTTTCGACGAATCTTTGTATATAATACTGAACGATTCGCTATTGAATATCAGATGTTTGATGAATGCGACGCTAAGTTCTTCGGAGAATAAGAGCAAGTGCATATCTTTGAAACGAAAGCTCATATTCAACAATTCCTCTACGCTGGCAAAATCGGATAAGGTATAGTCGATAACCACTAACGAATCGGGATTGACAGTTAGCCGATGGATAAAATCTTTCTTGCTGCTGACTTCATATATCATGCAACTTTTGTCCAATTCTCGCAGTAGGGATTCTATGCCAATCCGTGTAATGTCTTGGTTGTCGTATATGATGATGTTTTTTTCCATTCCGAGTACCCCGTTTTATTTCTTGTCGAAGAATTTGGAAAAGAATAGGATTTGGTAATCAATAGCACTGTTCCAATATTCGTGATCGTGGACTCCCGGACGGATGATAAAGTCGTGCTGAATACGTTTCTCTAACATCTGTTCGTGCAATTTTATATTCACGTTATAGAAGAAATCTTCCGTTCCGCAGTCGATGATAATACTCAGTGTATTCGGTTTTATTTTATCCAATTGGGTCATCACCGTATGATTGTCCCACACTTCCTTGTTTTCGTCGTAGTTGCCCAACTCATTTTTCATATCCCAATTGTTGGGGAACGGGCGAATGTCTACGCCACCGCTCAGTGATCCGCAAGCTCCGAACACATCAGGATGATTGATCCCCAACCACAATCCGCCATGTCCACCCATGCTGAACCCTGTGATGGCACGTCCCTTAGGAGACGCAACTGTATGGTATGCGTTGTCTACGTATGCTGTCAATTCCTTACTCACATAAGTCTCGAATTGAGATTTCGGATTTGCCGGGCTATCCCAATACCAACTATTGTCGCCGTGCGGACAAACGACAATCATTTTATATTTGCTTGCCTCATCGGCTAATGTTTTTTTGGTATGCTGCGACCATGTGGTATGATTACCACCATACCCATGCAGAAGGTATAGTACGGGATAACGAACCGTGTCGGAGGCATTATATCCGGCAGGAAGAATAATGATGTTCTTAATATTTCTGTCCATCTTCTCGCTATATACTTCAACCTCGAAAGAAGTCGCTGTCTGTGCCGAGGTGTTGAATACTGCGATCAGGCAGAGGAGAGTAATAAATAAAGACTTAGCTTTCATAATGAATTTATATTCTGATTATTCTAATTGTAAAAATAGTATTTTTATTTCACTAATCCTTTTTGCCAAACGATTTCTTTACCCACGATGGAACTATCAATGCTCCTACAAACAAATAGTTGTAGTAGGTCAATAGTCTCCATATGAGTATGATGAGCGGAACGGCTCCGGCAAGCGGGATAAATTCGCTGAGATATTGCTGGAATATAAATTCGCTGAATCCGCTACCGCCCGGCGTAGGGCTGATAATCATTACTACCCACATGATAAACTGGCGGGCAAAGATCAATAGATTATCATATACGGGGAAGAATGCCATAAGGATGGCATTGACCACCAGATAGCGCGAACTCCACGAGAGTACGGTGGCTATGACAAGAGGATACCAGAACGAAAATTTCTTTCCTCTTATTTCGCGGGCACTGACAATGAGATCATCTCCGGCTTTTGCCGCACCGTGATGCCAACGGCGAAGAAACGGCAAGCGAAATACCTTTATAATGAACCAACGTATAGCTTGCGGTTTGAAAAACAAGCCGATGATAAGTATCGTACACAGTGTGATTTTAATGATATAGGCGGCGATGAATAACACGAGTACGCTCGTTCCTAATGCCGAAGTGTCGGAAAATAGTTCTTCGACAGGGATAAATAGCAACAGGATGGGAAACGTTACTACAAAAAACATTTCGTCGAGAAGCATGGTTACAAAAACCATCGCCGTACTGCGCCCGACAGGAACATTCTCTTTCGCCAGAAACAGGACAGCCATACTCGATCCGCCAACTGACGATGGGGTAATTGCCGTTCCGAACTCGGCGAGCAGAGTAACCTTTATACATTGTCTCCAGCTCAGTTTTTTCTCGGTCAGATAACGATAGCGGATCACAAAACCCGTGTCTCGCCCCAGCATAAAGCACAGAGCAACGAATATCCAAAGCATCATCGACCATGTGATCTCTATCTGTTTCACTTGTTCGAAGTCAAATTCTTTGCCGAACATGTAAGCAATAACTCCCATCCCGATGAGGGTGGGCAAAATGATCTTCCATGTGCTGAATTTCTGAGCGGTATCTGTCATGCAGTTTTAGAATATGATTAAAAAGAATGGCAAAAATAAGAAAAGCATTTAGCAAGTGAACTATAAACCAGGAGGGAAACTTCTATAAAATTGAAATGAAAAAGAATGCACATCTATTCATCTATTACAAAGCGACAGAAATCCACAGATGAAAGATCTGCATGGCGTAAAGAAAGAATATACCTCAAAGAATAGATGGTGGTATCTTGGTGTATTCTGATATATGTTTTCCTGTATGGAGCATAAAATAAGATTCTAAATCAGCAATAGACAAAAAGTGGAATCTTTCAACAATATCTTCTGCACTTACTGAGAGAGTACGTAGATTTATTATAATTTGATTTATTCTCAACTGTGCAATCCAATTCTCCGCTGTATCCCCCCATTCTTTCTCTATAATTGAAGAGAGTTCCTGAGTGGAAAGATTAAGTTTCTCAGCATAGAAACTTACAGATGTTTCGGTCCATATATATTTGAATAAAAGAATATGGAATTTTTCCTGTACAGAATATTCTGCCGATTCGGAGTTGGCGTTTACAACTATATTCTTTTCGATATATATAGATCTTAGCTTCAAAAACAATGCAAAAGAAAGTTGTCTATTCAGTTCTGCTTGATACTTTTTATTATTGATATTTTGCTGTTCGAGCATAAAACGTCCGAAATCGATCAATTGGGTCATTTCTTCATTGCTAACATCCATATAGGGTTGTTTATACATCGCAGAAATGTAATCTATATTATCAAAAAATTGTTTTTCCAGTATCGTATCGGTTGTGATCATTATAATTCTTATTTCAGCATCCTTAGCTAAACGAAGAATCTCTACATAAGAATATTTCCAAAGAAGTAAAAAAACTCCGTTACTATCATGTTTTTTATTACCATCTGCCCTAAAGGAAACATCCCCTTTTATCAAGGCCACAAAAATGCCATTGAATCGGTAAGGTTGTTTTAGCTCTATGAGTTTCCGGCTTTGTTCATTGCCTAATATCTTGATTTCCGATATATCTATAATCTGGATTTCACCATTTTCTATTATTTCTCTTTTGTCGATCATTATTCTGTATTGTTTAATGTGTTATTTTTCACGGTATTGTACAGGAGTCTGACCTGTGTGTTGTTTGAAGAAACGACCAAAC
>CALNCC010000128.1 GCA_937875275.1 uncultured Dysgonomonas sp.
GCGTTCGCGTTCCGCTGCTCGCGTTGCGATGGCTCGGATGCGACTGCGGGGAGCGGGTCTCGCCTTTCGTATCACGATAAGGGAACATCGGACTATTCAGGGGAGCAATTCCTTGAACTATGGAAAGAGTATTTACCATAAACCTAAAATAATTATTTAAATGGATGCAATAACCATCACGCCTATTCAGGCACGAAAAGCATGGAGTCATGCCGATGATAACGGGAAACTTCTTCTTGATAACTTATTAGGCAAAGATAAATTTCAGCCAAGAGATATCACGGATATAATTAAAACAGTCAATGATGCATATGATTATACCGGAAATATACGAGTAGACTATTCAATCGTTCCTGAATATAGGCGCGAATATATACAGGCAGTGGATGATGCCGCTGTTATTATTGAAGCATTAAACGAAGGATGGTTCCCGGATTGGGATGATAGTAAAGAGCCTAAATATACTCCGTGGTATAAAATGAGTCCTTCTGCGTTCGCGTTCCTCCGCTCGAGTTACGCTGACTCGCTTGCGGATGCGGGGAGCGGGTCTCGCCTTCGTTTAAAATCGAAAGCGTTATCTGATTATTTTGCGACACAATTTCCGGATATCTGCCGGAAAATTCAATTAGGATAAACTGGAATATCCTTAGCAAATAAATATTCATAAAACAAAAAAAATAAAGAAGCAATGAAAAAATTAAGACAGCAGCTTGAAGATCGAGTAGAATTTATCGAACAGGCATACGAAGAAGCCAATCGCCCACGTGTAGATTTTTCGGTTTATCCGGAAGATATCAGATCGAACAGGGAGAACAACTACCATGCGGTTGTATTAGTAGAAGCAGCTCGCAAAATCGAGAGAGAAAATGGTCTCGGTGAAATAGACTGGAGTAATCCCAATCAATACAAATATGCTCCATGGTTTAGGATGAATCCTTCTGCGTTCGTGTTCCGCGGCTCGGATTGCGTTCGCTCGGATGCGACTGCGGGGAGCGGGTCTCGCCTTCGCGTTTTGGATCGCACAACGTCCGATTATCTTGGCGAAAAATTCCCCGAAGTCTGGAAAGAGGTACAATTAGGATAAAATAAATAAAGGTTGTTTGCTTTAGAACCTGCAGTCCTTCTGCGTTCGCGTTCAACAACTCGAATTACGATAACTCGAATGCGAATGCAGGGAGCAGGTCTCACCTATGTAAAATATAAATAAAAGTAAAGACCCCGCCTCTTGGCGAAAAATAACAATTCAAAAGGTGTTGGTAGTTATCGACGAAGACTCCGATTAGAAACAAAGGCTATGAAACGAATTGGAAATTTATACGACAGGATATATGCCCTCGATAACCTTTATCTGGCATACGATAAAGCTAAATCGGGCAAAAGTAAGACTTATGGAGTTATCCATTTTGAAAAAGGATTAGAAGATAATATGTTGCAAATACAGGCAGAATTGAAAGATGAAACATATCGGACATCCGAGTATGATATTTTTACGATCCACGATCCCAAAGAAAGGGAAATATACCGGTTACCATTCCGGGATAGGATCGTTCAGCATGCAATTATGAATATTCTCGAAGGGATATGGACATCTGTACTCATTTCGCATACATATTCGTGCATCAAGGGAAAAGGCATACACGGCGCATTACGACATATCAGGCGTGATCTGAGGGTTCAGAATGAAACTGAATATTGTCTGAAAATGGATATCCGGAAATTCTATCCGTCCATCAATCACGATGTGATGAAGGCTATTATCCGAAAGAAAATTAAAGATATCAGGTTGCTCAGGTTACTTGACGGGATTATAGATTCAGCACCGGGCGTTCCCATCGGAAACTATCTCTCTCAATTTTTGGCTAATCTGTACCTCTCTTACTTCGATCATTGGCTGAAAGAAGCAAAAAAGGTAAAATACTATTACCGGTACGCTGATGATCTGGTCATCCTTGCTGAAAGCAAAGAGGAACTGCATCAATTGAGACAAGACATACAGGCATATCTATCTAACAACCTGAAACTGGATTTGAAAAAAAACTATCAGGTATTCCCGGTAGAATCAAGAGGTCTCGATTTTATCGGATATGTGTTCTACCATACTCATATACTTCTCCGGAAGCGTATTAAGAAGAACTTTTGCCGATGTGTTGCGAAACTGAATAAGAAAGTTTTGTCTGCAAAAGAATATAAGATCAAAATATGTTCTTGGATCGGATGGTGCAAATACTGCAATTCCAAGAATCTTATTAAAACCATTATAAAAAATGAAGAAGTTCTCAGAGCTTGGCGTTAAGCCTATCGAAGATAAAACAATATTCATGGTGCCCAAAGTGTCAATAACCGATATCCTGAATTGTAAGATCGAGATCCTCGATTATATAGGAGGTATCAATACCAGTCAGGGTGCAAACAGGTATATAGTAAAAGTTAGGCATGAAGGCAAAGAGTATAAATTCTTTACCGACTCGAAAAGGATTAAGAGCATACTGGATCAGATACCAAAGGAAGAATTCCCTTTTACGACGACAATTAAACAGCAACGCTTCGAGACCGGAGGCGCAAAGACATTTGAATTCACATAAACAGCTTGCAATATGGAAAAGAAGGTTTACAACATTATCTATCGTCTCCGGAAGTCGGGGGGGGATAAAAATCAACACTCGGAAACGCACGATATTCTACGAATATCAGAACGATAACAGTGTATCCAAGATGGAGGGAAAAGCGGTCAACAGGCTATGCCATGAGTTCGGATTTGTCCGGCAGGCTGAGATTGTATAATACTACTCGCATTGTTCACATGTAAATAAAAAAAGCCTCTCACATCCCGAGGAATAGTAAAAGGCGTAGGTGGCACTACAAATATACTTGTTTTTCGGGATATATGGCTTACACGAATAGGAATTTATTGAATAAGATCGTAGCAATACAGGATATTGTTAAGTCCAACCAAAAGAAGGGCATAACGATGTTGTGGACTTTCAAATACGAAATCAAGCCTGTTCACCACATTTCATATTCAACATTCAATAATTATATGGGACGTAATGCTAAGAAAGAACTTGAGAGCTTAGATCGTAAAGAGGCGGAGAAAAAAAGACAATTAACATTAACATTTGATTGAATGGAAAAGATTGAGAAAAAGGCAGAAGAGAAATCGAAAGAGTATGCTAATGATATGCTCAACAAAAGGTACATAAACTACTAAAAAACGAATAATATGAGAATGATAACCAAAAAACTTTTAAAAATATGACATTATTAAGAAGATTAGGAAACAAGTCGAAGATCGCCAAAGACGTGCAGGCGCATTTTCCTCAGCACAAGCAGTATATAGAGCTGTTTTTCGGCGCAGGCGGCATGTTTTTCAACAAACCGAAAGCCCGATATAACATAGTTAACGACATGGACAGCGAGGTATACAACCTATTCTGTGTGGTCAGAGAGGACAAGGATGCTCTGACACAATGTATCAAACGCATGCCTATACACGCTGATTTGTGGAATTATTGGAAATCGAATGCGGAAACCGACCCTGTGTTAAGAGCTGTCCGTTTTCTGTTTTTGAGCAATTTCGGCTATATGGGCAAGCCCGAAACGCTGCTAATCGGTGCAAACAATACTGCAAAAATACTGCTGGACTCCATTGATGAAACTTTTGATTATCTGTTTCAAGTGTATTTTACAAATTGCGATTTTCGGGAGTTCTTTCGTTTGGTTTCATTTAAGGACGATAAGGAACGAGAAGACACTTTGGTATACTCTGACTCGCCATACATCGACACAGACAATAATTACGGTGAATTGGGGGGGTAAAGTGGACAGAGGGGGATTGCTTCGATCTGATCGAGATATTGGCAGGGTGCGGCTGCAAATTCGCCATGAGCGAGTTTAACCACCCGTTTGTAATAGCCGAAGCCAAGAGACGCAATCTAAATGTTATTACAATAGGAGAGCGGGTCAATATGAAAAACCGCCGAACCGAAATACTCGTTACCAACTATCACAACCACTCTACATTATTTTAAAGCCCTTAACGGGGCTTTTTTTATTTCTCCGCCGTCC
>CALNCC010000129.1 GCA_937875275.1 uncultured Dysgonomonas sp.
TATTGTAGAAATCATAGCAATGGATCGTGCCGAAGTTAAATACTCGACTGTCCAAAACTGGTATCCGGGAGACAAAAACGGCAAGGGAGGCATCTATAATTTTGTAACCAAACGCGGGATATGCAAAGGCGTCGCATCTAAAATATCATGGACACAGGTAGAAACCGGCTCGGCTATTACATGGAAGTATCCATCATGCATCCTTAGCGGAGACAATTCGATTGGGGAATTTTACTCTGTGGCTTTGACGAATAATTATCAGCAAGCTGATACCGGAACCAAGATGATACATATTGGCAAGAATACAAAAAGCCGCATAGTATCGAAAGGCATCTCAGCCGGATTCAGTCAGAACTCATACCGAGGTCTTGTAAAAGTTGCACCCAATGCCGACGGAGCGAGAAATCACTCACAGTGCGACAGTCTGCTTTTAGGCGATAAATGCGGAGCACATACATTCCCATATTCAGAGATAGCCAACGAGACGGCTATCATCGAGCACGAAGCCACGACTTCCAAGATAAGTGAAGATCAGGTATTCTATTGCAACCAGCGAGGAATAGCAACGGAGGACGCCGTGGGGCTAATTGTCAACGGATATGCTAAGGAAGTTATGCAAAAGCTACCAATGGAGTTTGCCGTTGAAGCTCAAAAACTATTACAAATCAGCCTCGAAGGCAGCGTAGGTTGAGGAGATTGTTTTGAACCCAGAAACGGACTGTTAGAGGACACCCTTCATTTCGTTTCATACTCAATGGGGAGCATTCTCCCTATTTTGTATTTCGAAAATTCTCCGGAGAAGACAATATTACTCTCAACATCATCTGTATTGCCAAAGCGATCGACAAGAAACGAATTTGTATAAAACGTGATATTAGATGTTTTACGTTTGCGATCAGCAACTTGAATTAAATATTCATCTTGCAGCGGACCTCTTCCTTTGGTCTTGTCTGTAATAGCATTGAGAGATTGAACCTTTTCTCCGATAAGTGAGACTTTCTTCATCGACAAAGTATCTTTTATTACAAAACAATCTTCCGGTCTGATTCCGAAGGAGCCTCTATACAGTTTAAATTTTGCCTCCTTCAGGCTTTCATTCACAAGACTTTTATAGAAAAACTGAGGCGAATTGACATAGATTTCATTTCTTCGAGATCTAATTTGGTTTTTCTTTTTTGATCCATTTTCTATATTATCAATAAACATTGATGTTCCGTAAAATACGGAACCCAATTCATTCGAATTACTTAGTGAAAGAGGTTCCTTGTAGTGTATCTGCAAAGACAAGAGCGTGAACTCTAATGTATACGCTAGTGCTTCATTTTCTATTACAATAGGCTTATCCGATGATGCATGCAACATCTGCCGATCTTCATCGTATCTGATTCTAATATCTTTTTCGTTCAGTATGACACACTGTTTCCCATACCAATCACTGCCAAGAAAAGCTTTTCTGAATGCCTCTATTTTTTGTTTCCATGTAAAAATGTCTGCGACAATGACAACATCATTCAGATCCACTTCCTTCTCTTCTAAATAAAGTATTTTGGGTGTCATATCAAACGGTCTGCTTAAGTATTTCTTTTCATAAACCACATGAGAAATGACAAGGTTTGTATTCAACATTCCTTCATCTGAAATGCGAAAATTACCCTTCTTATCTGATCGGGCACGGATGGATGTTCCATCATAATAGATATTAGCATCTGCGATCGGTTCTTTTGTTTTAGCGTCGAGAAGCACGCCCTCGATCCATTGAGAGTGTAAGTTACAGGATACACATAGGAACAAAAATAAAAAGATGATGTTTTTCATTTTTCATAATTTTAGATTCATACTATTAAAGGTTTCTATGGGTTATAAAATGAAAAAAAAGTCCGCAAAATCGCTTCGCAGACTTAATAACCTTAACACAAACTTTACAAAACTACAGAATAAAGCTTTTCAGCATGTACTCTTTATGTTGGCAAATATAGACATTTTATGCTAAAAGTAAGTTGCAAAAATCGATACAGTTATTGCAAAATCAAGTTATTTATTTTTTTTAACACTTGCGCCAGGTTCTATCGAGTCATTTGGGGATGATGATAACTTACGTAACTGAGCCGGAGTACATCCGAAATGTATTCGGCAAAAGCCATTGAAGTGAGATGGCGAAGAAAAACCATAGTCTTCACTTATTTCTTTAAAAGACTTATGCGTTGTATTTATTTCAGAAAGAATAACCTTTGAACGTTGCGCCAACAACCATACGTTTGGTGGTGAGCCAAATGTTTTCTTAAACTTTTTTTGAAACCCTGAGAGACTGTACCCCATCACGGCAGCCAATCCTTTTACAGTTTTCACCTGACTCATATACCTATAAACCTGATCCGCAAACGAAATGTTGTTTGTCAATATGGGAGCAAAAAATTGGGCTAATTCTTCTTTGGGGTAATAGCCTCTGAGGATAAACAATAGTTCCTTGATTTTTAATTGGCAATAATAAAAACACCTCAAGCCGTCATTGGTGCGAGCGACAAGGTCTTCAAAGAAGAATCTCAATCTCTCATCAATTGTCAGAATAGCTAAGCTATATTGGGCAGCCTCGTGGCGCATAGCATCCTCAGCCTCAAACTTCAGTTTTTCGATAGAATAAGTGTCGCATAAGTGGGCAAAAGATTTCATCCTGAGCACTAATATGTTCGCCGGAGTCGAATCTGTCGTCAGATAACAATTACTACCCGGGGGGATCAGAATCATTTGACTTTCTTGTACAATCTCCTCGTTGTGCCAGGCAAAAGACACTTTCAGTGCACCTTTGATCACAAAGATTATTTTGGGAACAATCGGATGTAGATTGACCGCCTCTCCTTTTGCTAAAGTTATACATTCGACCAATGGAGCAGCTCCATTGTCATAATTATAGCATGAGAGGTGCTCTTCTGAATATAATAATTTTCCCATTGTTATACAATCTATTTAGTAACGCTCATTTTTATAAGCGAAAAGAACATCTTTGAAAAACAGAGAGTGTAGTACTCGTATTTGTATTTGTAGATCAAATATAGTACAATAACCGTACCTTTTGCAACATGGTTGACTAATTTTATCTGCTGGCTGTGCTCACTTACACGTCGATAAGTTGTCGCAGCACTTCTACTCCACGTGAAGCACATTCCCGAATACAATGTATCCCTTCTCGGTCTGTAAAAACACGGTTGGGATCAATCAAATAAACCGGAATTTCTTTTGAGACATAATTCAATAATCCGGCAGCAGGATACACGTTCAGAGATGTCCCGATTATTACGAATACATCGGCACTCTTCACTATCGTGATCGCCGTATCTATTGCTGGTACCGGTTCGCCAAACCATACGATATGAGGGCGTAATTGTGAACCATCCTCTGCTAAGTCTCCCAAGTGGATATCTGTTTTATCGGCAGTGAGACGATATTGTAATAACGGGTCTTGTACCGATCTAACGACCATCAACTCTCCATGCAAATGTAAAACATCACTACTCCCGGCGCGTTCATGCAGGTCATCTACATTCTGCGTGATAATGCTTACTTTATAATTAGCCTCCATATCAGCTAAGCTGATATGCCCATCGTTTGGTTTCGTTTTCAGTGCATCTGCACGTCTTTTATTATAGAAATCCAAAACCAATTGGGGATTCTTAGCAAAGCCCTCGGGGGTTGCTACATCCTCGATACGGTATTGCTCCCACAAACCTCCACTGTCTCTGAATGTGGAAATGCCACTCTCGGCACTCATGCCGGCACCGGACAAGACAACAACATGTTTCTTCATTTCTTAAAAATATGCAAATGATTAGTAAAGGTACGTTTTTTAGAATGTATATATGAGAAGAAAACCGGCAAAAGAGTTATTTTTGTTTCCAAATTAACAATAACAAATATTCAATTGCGTTTTTAAACATATAAAACTCAATTGACAAAACAAAAAACTATGAACAAAATCAGTTACGCATTAGGCTTGAGTATCGCTAATAATTTTAAAACATCGGGTATAAACGACTTAAATATTGCTGAATTTTCAAAAGCAATAGAAGATGTGTTTAAAGGTAATACCCCCGGTATGTCATACGATGAAGCTAAAATGGTAATAAATGAATTCTTCACAAAACTGCAAGGTGAGAAGCTCGATTTGAATAAAAAGGCAGGTGCGGAATATTTAGCTATCAACTCAAAGAAAGCAGGAGTGGTAACTCTTCCAAGTGGACTGCAATACGAAATATTGAAAAAAGGAGAGGGTAAGACTCCTCAGGCAACAGATCAGGTTGTGTGCCACTATGAAGGGAGCTTGATCGACGGGCGTGTATTTGATAGTTCAATCAAAAGAGGGCAACCTGCTCCATTCGGTGTAAATCAGGTAATACAAGGTTGGGTTGAAGCATTGCAGTTGATGCCGACAGGGTCAAAATGGCGATTGGTCATTCCTTCCGATCTTGCTTATGGCGAATCGGGAGCAGGAGAAATGATCGAACCAAACTCAACCCTTATATTTGACGTTGAAGTAATTAATATCGTTTAAATTTATCAATATGAAAAAGTTAGCCTTTACTGTAATCTGTGCATCTGCACTCATATATTTTTCTTCATGTAGTGAGACAAACAAATCTCAGCCAGAACAAGAGAAAATAGTCAGGACATCAATTGTCAACCAAGAGGATGATACTCTTAAAGAAATAAAATTAATCACGTCGTTGGATACCCTCCATAATGCTATGGGTATTAACTATTTTGAATGGAGTGGTATTAATAATTTTGTTAAACAGCCTCAACGAAAATTGATAATTGATACAGTAAGGGTGTATTCAACTTATGTTTATAAAGTAAATACGACAAGTAATAAAAAAGAGAAAGAACAACTCATTGCAGAAATGAGATATAAAATAGATTCCATCTGTGGAGAGAATGCCAAAAGAATTGCTCTATTCTCGAAGGGTATAAAAGACGTATTGGCAACATCAGATGACAAACAAGATGCCTACGATCTTGGAATTTCGATCGGGGTGGGTATTAAAGCTGATATTTTAGCAATATACGCGAAAGAGATACTTGGCTCGGAGGAAGCCGCCGAGACTATCGACAAAGATATTTTTATTACGGCTCTTTGTGCTGCCATAAATGGCAAAAAAGAGGGTGCTGACGAAGCCCGAGAACTTGTTGCTAAAACAAAAGAACAAATAAGAGACTAAATTTGACAATGATGAGAAAGATTTTTTTTCTGAGGAAGAGCTTATTCAATATCATTGCAGTGGCTACCCTTTTCTCTATCGGATTCAGTGCGTGCACGGAGAGTAGCGAAAGTAAATTAACATTTTCGTCAAAGATGGATAGTTTGTCGTATGCTATAGGTACCGAATATTATGCAAATACGGGAATGAAAATGCATTTGTCCAATCCCAATTTGGAGTTACTGATCGATACTGCGGAAATTTCTAAACTGTATAAGGCACAAATTGATATCGCAGAGGATGATGCAAAAAAAAACAACTTGCAAAAAGAACTGAAGTTGAAAATTGACTCTATAAAAGAGGAGAATCAGAAGGTTTTGAATGAAGTAGCGAGAGGATTAGCCGATGCCAACACACTGAAAACAAGACTTGAGAAAGCATATGTCAGAGGGTTGAGTCTTGGTCTGAGAATTGAAGATGACCGCATGATAAATAAATATGCGATGGCATTGTTCGGTTCAGACGAGATTGCAGATGAAATAAATAGAGAAGCCTTTTTCGCAGGGATAAACACCTCTTTAACTAACTCTGATCCTGTGCTTAAAGATACGGAAGAAATAATAACAAGAAAAATTCAGGAAAATTCGAAAGCAAGAGAAGAACAGGATAGACTTGTTCGTGAAAAATACGCGCACAACGCTGTTGCCGGAAAAGAGTTCTTAGATAAAAACAAGCTGAATGCTGATGTTGTTGAATTATCAAATGGGGTTCAGTATAAAGTATTAAAGCAGGGGAGTGGGGCTAAGCCTAATGTGACAGATTCTGTTGTTATTAATTTCAAAGGGACTCTTATCGATGGAACTGTGTTTCACAGCACATCTGAGGTAAATCAGAAGCCGTTAATATTTACTTTAGACAAGATTTTACAATCATGGTCTTTGGTTATTCAGCAAATGCCTGTTGGGTCTAAATGGGTTATATATATCCCAGAGAGCCAGGCATATGGGTTGTCTGAAGTGGATAAGATACCGCCTCTGTCGACGCTGATATTCGAAACGGAATTGCTGAGTATTAAATCTAAAAAATAAAACAACGAATTGTTTACCTTATGGTGATTGATTTTTGACGCAAAATTCTTTTTATTTTCAGAAAATCGTTACATTTGGACACATATACCATATCGCTATGCAGAAAATAGACAAACTTGATAAGAAAATTTTGGAAATAATATCTCAAAATGCGAGAATACCATTCAAAGATGTGGCTCTTGAATGTGGAGTATCGCGCGCGGCAATTCATCAACGTGTACAGCGTATGATTGAAATGGAGGTGATTGTCGGGTCAGGATATTTCATCAATCCTAAGGTGCTCGGTTATAACACATGTACCTACATCGGAGTAAAGTTGGAGAGAGGAGCTATGTATAAAACAGTAATACCTGAATTGGAGAAAATTCCGGAAATAGTGGAATCTCACTTTACGACAGGTCCTTATACAATCCTTGTAAAGTTATACGCAAGAGACAATGAGCACTTGATGGATTTATTGAATAATAAGATACAGGATATTCCGGGGGTAGTAGCTACCGAAACAATGATATCCCTTAGCAAAGGGATCAAAAGACAGATTCCAATATCATAAGGATAAGAGTATCCAAAAATTATGTTTTTGGCATAGCCTTAAACCGAATTTATAATATAAC
The DNA here is from genome assembly GCA_937875275.1 of uncultured Dysgonomonas sp. Taxonomy (GTDB): domain Bacteria; phylum Bacteroidota; class Bacteroidia; order Bacteroidales; family Dysgonomonadaceae; genus Dysgonomonas. The sequence goes on from CALNCC010000129.1 coordinate 6,892, forward strand.
GATAGTCGATGGATTTATTTCTGTCGGCTTTTTTATTAGAAGCCCCTTCAACCTTAAAAAGCTTTAAGGCTCATATCTTTTGTGTGGGCATCATATATAATCGCGCCGGAAGAAATGTAGTCAACGCCTGTTTGGGCAACATCAACAATTGTCTTTGTGGTAATATTACCTGAAGCTTCGGTTTTCACTTTACCGTCTATCAGTTTTACAGCTTCGGTCATAGTTTCAATCGACATGTTATCGAGCATAATGATATCTATGCCATTAGTAGACAAAGCCTCTTTTACCTCCTCAATATTGCGAGTCTCGACCTCTATCTTCAAAGACAGATTATTGTTTTTCAGATATGCAACGGTCGACTCAACAGCTTTAGTGATACTGCCTGCATAATCGACATGGTTATCTTTGAGCATTATCATGTCGAACAACCCATAGCGATGATTTACACCCCCACCAATATAAACTGCCCACTTCTCACAAATACGAAAATTGGGCGTTGTTTTGCGAGTGTCCAATATTTTTGTTTTTGTCTTTGATATAAGTTGCGCTGCTTCATGTGCATTAGAGGCAATGCCACTCATGCGCTGCATGCAGTTGAGGGCGAGTCGTTCCATTGTCAGAATTGATCTTGCATTCCCCGATACGGTAAAAGCGATATCTCCCACTCGTGCCGGCGCTCCATCGGGCATCCGCACTTCCATTTTCAACTCCTTGTCATAATAGCGAAATATTTCAGAGGCAAGGTCTATTCCGGCAAGAATACAATCTTCCTTTACAATCAATTGCGCTTGCTGATAGGTGTCGGATGGAATGCTAGCCAATGTCGAATAGTCTCCATCTCCGATATCTTCCCTGATAGCCTCGGAGATAAAATGGTCTAATTTTTCTTTTGTTATATATTCAGGCCACTTCATATCTTTGTTTTTTATTTATTCGCCAAATCTTTATTATAAAACGCACCCTTATTCTCTGTCTGCTCTAAGCTTTGGGTGATAATCAACCAGGCAACACTAACGAGATTTCTCAGTTCCGACAATTGTGGAGACAAGATAGAAAATTTGTACAGTTCCTTTACCGAACGGTATATCTCCTCCTCTTTCTGTTTTGCCATTCTCAGTCTTCTGTTGCTGCGAACAATTCCCACAAGATCGCTCATCAGATTCTGGAGATCAGTTTTCAAGTAGTTGAGCAATACCATTTCATCCATCACTTTGAGCCCTTCCTGATTCCATTCCGGGATCAGAGACAGATACTTATGGTTAAAGTCGTCTCCATTCAGCAAGTCTATCGTTTTCATTGCGGCATTGTGCCCATAAACCAAAGCCTCTAACAACGAATTAGACGCTAACCTGTTAGCTCCATGCAGTCCAGTATTGGAGCATTCTCCTACGGCAAACATATTCTTTATCGTACTTTGCCCATTCATATCCACATCGATACCTCCACAAAGATAGTGGCTTGCCGGAACAACTGGAATAAGATCGTTGAACATATCTAAGCCATCATCTACACATTGCTGGTAAATGTTGGGGAAATGTTCGAGAAATTTCTCTTTATCGAGATGGCGGCAATCAAGGCAAACATAGTCATCACCTTTCAGCTTCATCTCGCTGTCAATAGCCCGAGCTACAATATCCCGCGAAGCCAGTTCTTCTCTTTCGTCATATTTATGCATAAACGGCTCTCCTGATGCAGTACGGAGCTTTGCTCCAAAGCCTCTAACCGCTTCTGAGATAAGGGGTAATTGCCCTCTTTTTTCACGATAAAAAGCTGTCGGATGAAACTGGATATATTGCATGTTGCTTATGCGTGCTTTTGCCCTGTGTGCCAAACCAATACCATCACCTGTGGCGATAAGTGGGTTTGTTGTGTTTTTGTACACATGTCCACAGCCGCCGGTTGCCATCAGGGTTATCTTTGCCGACATCTTCAGTATAGACTCATTATTCATGTCCAGCACATAAGCCCCATAACAATTGAGGTTATACTTATCAAATTCGGCATTCGGAACATGATGCTCTGTGATGAGGTCGATAACATAGTGATGGTTCAACAAAGTAATACTGTCTAACCTCTTTACAGCCTCAAGTAAGGCTCGTTCGATCTCTGCGCCGGTTACATCCTTATGATGCATAACCCGGTTTTCGGTATGTCCGCCTTCTCGCCCGAGATCATATGTTTCATACTCGTCTTTGTCGAAATTGGCTCCCCATTCTATCATTTCCATGATACGCTCGGGCCCTTCTCGTACAACCATTTTTACGACTTCAGGATTGCAAAGATCATCTCCGGCACGCAAGGTGTCTTGTATGTGTTTGTCAAAACTGTCTTTTTTGAAATTACTTACAACAGCAACTCCTCCCTGGGCGTATTTTGTATTTGACTCTTCATCATCGGATTTGGTGATGATCGTAATGCGCGTTTCCGGTCTCTTTAGCGCAATCTTGAGGGCATAAGAAAGTCCGGAAATACCGGAGCCTATGACAAGAACATCTGTATATGTCATTTTTAATACTGTAACTATTATGAAACACAAAAGTACAAATCTTTTATCAGATTGATTTTCTTTTATCCATTATTATTCTTTTTTTATTTTCAACAAAACTTTGTCTTTTTATTGCTTTTCTTTCTCTGTTGAATAAATACAAAGACTTCTATCTCATGAAGAATCTACTGGATGTCCTAACTTTTTGTTCGGACAGAGGTAGGAGCTCCAGATATATTATTTCACTTTTGATATGCAAATAGATCGTCTTTCACTATATAAAAGGCGAAATATATTTTAACCGATAAAAGGGGGTGATTCCTCTTTTTTTGACTAAATTTGTAAGACTAAATTTTTAAATAAAGTTTTATATATTATGAGTTTATATCCATTAAAATTTAACCCTATCCTCAAGTCTGTTATTTGGGGGGGGGATGAAATATGCAAGTTTAAGAACATAACACCGCAGCAAGATGGCATTGGAGAGAGCTGGGAGGTTTCGGCAGTTGAAGGCAATGTGTCTGTCGTTGCCGAAGGAGAACTAAAAAGCAAGGCTTTGGATGAGCTTATTGCTACCTACAAAGAAAAATTGGTGGGCAAGAAAGTTTTTGAGCGATTCGGAAAAACATTCCCTTTGTTGATTAAATTTATTGATGCTCGCGACAATTTGTCTATTCAGGTACATCCGGATGACGAGCTCGGCAAAAAGCGACACAATTCGTTCGGAAAAACAGAGATGTGGTATGTTATCAATGCAGCGAAGAATGCACATCTTTACTCGGGATTTTCGAAACAACTGACTCCCGACTCTTACGAAAAGAGTATTGAGGACAATACGTTCATGGATTACCTGAAAGAATACGAGGTTAAAGCCGGAGATGTATTCTTTTTGCCGGCAGGGCGAGTGCACGCAATCGGTGCAGGATGTTTCATCGCTGAAATACAACAAACATCGAACATCACATACCGTATATACGACTACAACCGCAAAGATGCCAATGGTAATGGGCGCGAATTGCATACCGAATTGGCTAAGGAGGCAATAGACTATACTGTGTATGAGAATTATAAATCTGCATACGAAAACAAAAAGGATGATGCCGTATTGCTCGAAACATGCCAATATTTCACAACCAATCTGCTCGATTTGGACAAAACATTGAAGAGAGACCTCAGTGCAATTGATTCGTTTACGATTTATATCTGCATGGGAGGTTCGTGCACAATAAAGGATAATAACGGATACGAGCTGAAAGTGAATCATGGTGAAACTATTTTGGTTCCTGCCGAGACTAAAGGTTTGGAAATAACACCGGATAAGGGAGTTCTTCTATTGGAAACATATGTGTAAGATAATCAAATAAGATAAAGGTAATGCCACAAATTTCGGTCTATATCGGGTTTGTGGTATTCTTTTCTCGAAAAAGATGAAAAGATGAGGGGGATATTACTTGTCAATACAGGAAGCCCACTAAGTGATGGGCGTAAAGATGTGAGAGCATTTATCGAAGCAATGCTTTGCGATCCTCTGATGCTACCTATGCCCGACAAGGTGAGGACGATACTTGTAAAAGGAATAATTGGCCCTGTCAGGCAATTTGCGTCATCGAAGCACTATTCCCTCATTTGGGATAGAGAACACAATATATCGCCTCTGTTGTACCATATGCAGGTATTGAGAGACAGGCTGGAAGAAACGACATCTTTGCCGACAGCGATAGCGATGCGTTATCTGCAACCGGATATAATATCTGCTTTCGAAGAGTTGCAGCAAAAGCATCCTCGCTTACATGAGGTTATTGTTGTACCTCTTTTTCCTCAATATGCCGAATCGTCTTATCAGTCGGTGGTAGATGAGGTAGGTAGATGTTTCTTGAAAAGGTATTACCCATTCCGCATAAAATTTACAGAGCCATACTTCGATCATCCGGCATACATAAAAGCTTTGGCGAAGAGTATAAAGCCATATACAGAACAGGATTTTGATTATTTACTGTTCGATTTTCACAGTTTGCCTTTAACGCATGTGGAAAAAGGGTGGAAGAAGGGGCGAGAGTTTGACTATGTTTATCAACTGAAAGAAACTATCCGTTTGGTACGGCAAGAACTCATGTTGGATCAACGAAAGATGCGGATAGTGTATTCTTCGGCTATCGGAGGCAAGTGGCTCAAGCCGGACTTGGACGATACATTGAAAAATATGGCAAAAGATGGAGTGAAAAAAGTTTTAGCCGTAACACCCGGATTTGCTGTCGATAATCTGGAAACACTATACGACATCACTATCAAGGCAAATGAAACATTTATAGCCAATGGTGGCGAATCGCTGCAATTTGTCCCGTGCTTGAATAGCGAATCATATTGGATTGAGGGGCTATCACAAATTATATCAGAACTATGAAGAGAATCTTATTCTTCAACGATTCGATGGAGGTTGCCGGAACTGAGCAGCTTTTGCTCGACCTGTTGAACTATTTGGTGAAGGAAGATGTTGCAATCACACTTCTTCTTCCATCATTCGAGGACAAGTACATCTTGTTGGAGAAACTGGATAAAAAGATAGATGTGCGATATCTATTCCCGCAAGGGACGTCGTACATGAAGCGAAAATTACTTGAAAACGTACAGATATTCCAGCCCCGTCTCTTTATGAAAATCGTAGGATTAAACCTATCCGATTATGACAAAGTTGTCTGCTTCAAAGAGAGCTTCTTCGCACGTATGCTCAGCAAAGCAAAATGTTTTAAAGTACTATGGATACACAATATCCTCTATAAACATACATACGAATCACATTCTTTGAAAGAAAAAATATCGGAGTGGCTGAATAAGAAACATATAAGAATAAGTCGGGAATCATATAATAAATTTGATGTTACTGTATGTGTGTCCGATGCGTGCAAAGAAAGTTATCTTGATGTTTTGCATGACGGGGAACATCCGAAACAAGATATAAGAGTTATATATAATGCGATTGACTTGAACAAAGTGCGAGAGCGAGCAGAAGAACCAATTGGAGATTTACCCCACGATAGAATCAACTTTGTTTTAATCACGCGAGTATCGTCCGAAAAAAGAATAGATAGACTTGTCGATTCGGTGCTGAGGCTTGCAGGGGAGGGTTATAACTTCCACGTATATATTGTCGGTGATGGTGTGAAAAGCTATGTCGAAAACCGTTATCCGAACGCCGATCTGAGTAGGCACATTACTTACACCGGTTTCTTGTCCAACCCCTATCCGTATATTCTTCAATCGGATTGGAGTTTGTGCGTATCGGAGCGTGAAAGCTTCTCGCTCGTCCTACTTGAGTCGATGGCATTAAATACGCCTGTCATAACAACCGATTGCGGCGGTCCGCGCAATATTGTTGACAACGGGAATTACGGCATTCTTGTAGACAATAGCGGAGATGGAGTATATGGTGGAATGAAAAGTGTCTTGGATAATCGCAATCTGTCGGAGAAATACAGCACTTCTCTAAGCGCATCAGTCAAGCGTTTTGAATATCAAGGATGGTTGTCCTCTATCAAAGAATTACTCGATATATAGTACGCCTACTCATTCAATCTGCAATTTTAGACAAAGGTCGGGATTCGGGAGACGTTCCCCATTTCATATTTGGTGTTGCCCCCATTGTAAATTCGATCTTACCCCCTCGTGTTATATCTTCTATTTGAATATATGACTTATCATATTTTTCCCCATTCAGTTTTACCGATTGAATGTAAATGTTTTCAGGAGACGATTTCAATACATTAATGCTGAACACCTTTCCGTTAGGGAGATTTAGTTTCGCCGATTTTACCGATGGGCTTCCTATTACATAGTAACCTATCGCAGGTGTTACCGGATAAAAACCTAATGTGCTATATATATACCAGCACGACATCTGCCCACAATCATCATTACCACACAATCCATCTCTGCCATCACTATAAAGAGTTGACACAATTTTATTCACTGACTCTTGCGTCTTCCATGTCTGTCCCGTAAAATTGTAGAGATATGCCATATGATGACTCGGTTCGTTCCCGTGAGCATATTGCCCTATCAATCCCGTTACATCAACCGCCGTTTTATTATCTACTTTCGATTCGGTGTTGAATAGCGTGTCTAACTTAGACACAAACGTGGCTTCTCCTCCCATCAGTTCTACCAACGTATTCATGTCATGCGGAGCATAGAATGAGTATTGCCACGAATTGCCCTCCGTAAAATCGCCCTGCCCGAGAATAGAAACAGCACGAGGGTCGAAAGGCGTTACCCAGTTTCCATCAGCTTTCCGTCCCCTCATAAATCCGGTAGACGGATCTAATAAGTTTCGAAAACTTTTTGCTCGTTCTATGAAGTAATTATAGTCGTCTTCTTTTTTTAGTTTCTTTGCCACCTGAGCAATACACCAGTCGTCATAGGCATATTCCAATGTCTTTGACACGGAATTATTTTCCAATTCGCTTGGGATGAAGCCATGCTTCAACATCAAGCCTACTCCACGAGAATAATCCATCGCACTCTTTTTCATCGCCACATATGCCTCTTCATAGTCGAATCCTTCGATATTCAACATAATGGCTTCCGCTAATACCGGTATAGCATGGTAGCCTATCATACAATAGGTCTCATTGATTCCATATTCATTAATTGGCAATTGCCCGACTTCTCGATAGCGCTGAATCATCGAATTGATAAATGACACATTTTGCTTCGGATACATGAGATTGTAGAACGGATGCACAGCTCGGTATGTGTCCCACAGAGAATAATTTGTGTAATAATCTCCATCTTCACTTGTGTGAATTTTTCTGTCCCAACCACGATAACGTCCGTCCACATCTGTAATAAGATTTGGCACAATCAGACTGTGATACATTGCGGTATAAAATATTTTCTTCTGAGCTTCATTTGCAAAATCAACTTCAATTTTCGATAAATATTCTTCCCATACATTATTGGCTTCTGCTAACGTTTTCTTAAAATCCCAATGAGGAATTTCTTTGTCGAGATTAGCCTTTGCTCCCTCTTCGCTAACTGTCGAAAGTCCTATCTTGAGAGATATGTCTTTACCCGATTCAAATTGCAGATAAATCTTACTCATTTTATCCACCAATGCATTTTCCGGGAAAATGTGCCAGTCGTTATATCCCGTAATATTGATAAATGGCTCGGAAAATTCTACATAGAAATAATAAGTATGCTCGTTTATAAACCCATTAGAGCTGCGAAAACCCTTGATTGCACGATCATTCACTACTATTGCGGAACAATCCTTTGTGCGATCACTGATGCCGTGTTCTAAGTCGAATATTATGCCGGTCTGTTTATCCTTAGGGAACTCGAAATTATAGAAAGCACATCTATTCGACACTGTCATCTCTGCCGAAATGCCATAATCGTCGAGATATACACTATAATAACCCGGTGAGGCTTTTTCTGTTTCTTTTCTGAATCGGGATCGATAGCCCTCATCAGGCTTGTCATGCGGTGCCGGGTCGAACAGCGGTTTGCCGGAAATAGGCATCAACATAATATCCCCCATGTCTCCGGCTCCTGTGCCGCTCATGTGAGTCTGAGCAAACCCCATGATAGAATTATTGTCGGAATGATAACCCGAGCATAATGCCCACCCGTATGTGCCGGTGTCGGGGCTGGCAGACACCATCCCGAAAGGGAGAGTGGCACCGGGATATGTATGTCCCGTTGTAGCCGTACCGATGAATGGATCTACATATTTCGTATAAGATGTTTTCTTGTTTTGCCCTATCGCCAAAGCAGTGCACACAACTATAAATAAAATAATTAATATTTTCTTCATCACGGCTATTATTAAGAATTTGTTTTGTGTTTTTACATTTAATTGTAGCTTCTGTGGAATCCACCAAAGGTATAAATTCTGAGAGAGATTACAGATAGATAGTCAACTAAATACAGAAAATCATAGATTCATATCTGCTTTATTAACAAAGATGCCTACTTTTCAACAAAAAACACATTGTTTCACACATTTTACGTTCGAATCAGATTTTTTATTCTTTAATTTGCTGCACTAAAACAACAGGGATTTTTTTATGGGAAAAATAATAGCTTTAGCTAACCAAAAAGGTGGAGTAGGAAAAACGACTACTACAATAAATTTAGCGGCGTCATTGGCTGCGCTCGAAAAGAAAGTGTTAGTTATTGATGCAGACCCTCAGTCAAATGCCTCTTCGGGCTTAGGCGTAGATGTGAAAAAAGCAGATCGGACAATCTATGAGTGTCTGATAGGTTCTGCCACGGCAGATGAAGCGATCGTTGAGACGGAGGTGGAGAATCTCGATATAATACCATCTCACATCAATCTTGTAGGAGCAGAGCTTGAGATATTAAACATCGAAAACCGCGAAAAAATATTGGCATCCGTACTCACCCCACTCAAGGAGAAATACGATTATATCCTTATCGACTGTTCGCCTTCTTTAGGGCTTATAACAGTAAATGCATTAACGGCAGCCGATTCGATAATAATACCTGTTCAGTGTGAATACTTTGCTCTTGAGGGGATAAGTAAGCTGCTGAATACGATACGAATAATAAAATCGAAACTAAATCCATCACTCGAAATAGAAGGTTTCTTGCTGACGATGTATGACGCACGTTTACGTTTAGCAAATCAGATATACGAAGAAGTGAAAAGCCATTTTCAAGACTTGGTTTTCACAACCGTTATACAACGAAATGTAAAGCTCAGTGAGTCGCAAAGTTTTGCGCAACCGGTGCTTGTCTACGATGCCGATTCGCGTGGAGCAGTAAATCATATGCAGTTGGCGAAAGAGATTATCAGTAAAAATTCGTAAATTTGCATTTACAACCAATCACAAAACGAAAAGTAAAGGAGATAGTATGGCTAAGAAACTGGTTTTAGGAAGAGGGCTTGGAGCGTTGATAACGATAGATGAGGTGAAAACCGAAGGGTCGTCGTCGATCAACGAGATAGAATTGTCTAAGATAAAGGCAAATCCCGATCAACCTCGTACCATCTTCGAAGAAGAAGCATTGGAAGAACTATCTATGTCTATCAAACAATTGGGTATAATACAGCCTATTACGTTGCGAAAAATAGATGAGGATTCTTTCCAGATCATAGCCGGTGAACGCCGATACAGAGCATCTCTGATGGCTGGGTTGACAACCATTCCTGCATATGTGAAAACTGCGGAAGACGACACTGTGATGGAAATGGCGTTGATCGAAAATATTCAACGTGAAGACCTGAACGCCATTGAAATAGCATTAGCCTATCAAAAACTTATAGATACATACGATCTTACTCAAGAAGAATTGAGTAAACGTGTCGGTAAGAAAAGAACGACCATCGCCAATTATATACGCCTATTGAAACTCCCTGCCGAAGTTCAGATGGGGCTGAGAGACAAAAAAATAGACATGGCTCATGCCCGCACCTTATTGACAATCGAGGACACTCCGTCTCAACTCGAATTGTATGAGTTGATTATTGACGAAGGGTTGTCGGTTCGTAAAGTTGAAGAATATGTTCGGGCTATTAGCAGTGGGGAGCAACTTGGCGATATAAGGAAAGAAGAAAAAGTTGTTGACAGAATAAAAAAGGGGGGGGGGAAGAAAGCCTCTTCGGAAGAATTTGACCTGCTAAGCAGTCATTTATCCAAGTTCTTCGAAACAAAAGTGCAGATATCTTGTGGTGAAAACGGGAAAGGCAAAATAACGATACCTTTCAAGACTGAAGAAGAATTTGAACATCTCATCTCCATATTTGATAATATAAAACGATAAACGACGTTCGAATTATTTAATGGATCGAAGAGCGACAATGATGAAAAATCGGTTTTTATTTTGCATATTTATGGTTGGTTTAAGTTTTGTGCTTTCGTTGAACGCGCAAGTTATAGATACAACCATAGTTGTAAAAGGAATAGAAAAAACGGTACAGCCATCCGACTCCCTGTTCAACGATTCCATATCACGCATGTTCGAATCGGTATTGAAGACCGACGAGAAATTAAAAGACGAGAAAATTGTTATCGGAACAGAAACGAAAGCCGAATTTAAACCTGATCCGACACGCGCAGTCTTATATACATTGATATTCCCCGGCATGGGGCAAATATATAATCGCAAATACTGGAAGCTGCCCATAGTATATGGCGGCTTTATCGGTATCACATATGCCATCACATGGAATGGCAACATATACCATGACTATTCGAATGGATATCGTGATTTGGTAACAGGAGAAGGCGATAGCTGGAAAAGCCTGTTGTCGGCACGAACTGTTCAGGAGATAGAATCAGATCCTTCACTGAAAGAGACATACCGTGCTACTTTCAAGCGGAAGAAGGATTATTATAGACGAAATCGCGACCTCGCCGTTTTTGCGATGGTGGGTCTGTACGCTCTTTGTATGATTGATGCCTATGTCGATGCCCAACTTTACGACTTTGATGTCTCACCCGACCTTTCGATGAGGGTAGAGCCTGTTGTTTGGGGTCCCGACGGGCGTTCCAATTTTGCAGTCGGACTGCAATGCAGTGTCCGATTTTAGAAAATAAAGCTGCTCCGCAGCTAAATAGAAAGCTTGTATGTTAAAGAAAGCAGTCGCAATAGTGATCGCTTCATTCCTGTTATTGTTCATAGGAGTTGAAGCGCAAGAATTTGTACCCTTACAGATCGATTCAATAGATTTTCCTGACGATGTAAAACATAATCACGATGACCTACTGACCGAGTGGAGCAAAAATGTTGAATATTATGACAATTGTACCTCGCTAAGTGATGACCCAATATTTTGCGAAGATTCTATATATATAGAGCGTTTATATGCTTTGCCAACCAAAATGGAGATGGTATATAATCAATCAGTCAGAAAATTTATAGAAATGTATGCCGGGCGTAGCCGAACACAAGTTAGCATTATGTTGGGCAAGGGTAAATTTTATTTTCCATTGTTCGAGAAAGAGCTTGATAAAGCGGAAATGCCACTCGAATTGAAATACTTACCGGTTATCGAATCGGCACTGAATCCTATTGCCAAGTCGCGGGCAGGGGCAACCGGAATCTGGCAATTCATGGCACCCACAGGGCGTATGTATGGGTTGGAAATAAACAGTTTGGTAGATGAGCGACGAGACCCCGAGAAAGCAACACGTGCGGCTGTTCAGTTTATGAGGCATCTACATAATATATTCAACGATTGGACTTTGGTTATCGCGGCATATAACTGTGGGCAAGGCAATGTGAGCAAGGCAATGGCAGCAAGTGGTGGCAAAACCGATTTTTGGGATATATATCCCTATTTGCCAAAGGAGACACGAAATTATGTACCCATCTTCATTGCAGCAACATATATAATGAACTACTACGACAAGCATAATATATGCCCGTCCGAATGTCCGTTACCTCCGGCAATGGACACCGTAGTTGTGAAAAATAACATTCATTTTCAGCAGATATCAGATGTGTTACACGTAGGTGTTGAAGATTTGCAGATGTATAATCCACAGTTCCTTGCAAATATTATTCCCGGTAATTATAAGGAATATACACTGAATATGCCGATAAAGAAAATATCGGAGTATATAGTGAGGGAAGATGTGATACGTACACATCGCGCAGACGAATTGCTGACTCATCGCAAATTAGCCGGATTAGATGTTGTTGGTGGAGGGCCATTAGGTGCAAGGTTAGTCTCGCATCGTGCAAAAAAAGGGGATAAGCTGGCTACCATAGCAGATAAGTACGGGGTAACCGTAGCACAGCTCAAAGCATGGAATATATTGAGCACGAATAGTGTACCCGCAACACGAACTTTGAAAGTGTATGTGTCGGACAATAATAATAACGAGACATCTGTAGAAGAGGGTCGGACATTTGTTTTTATGACAGACGAAGAAACCGGAGAATTATACTGGGGGGTAAAAAGACTTGTGAGAAAATCTGAATCAGCGACAACATATCATACGATAAAGAGCGGAGAGACATTGGGTGGCATCGCCAAGAAATATGGTGTTACTACCACAAACCTGAAGCTATGGAATGGAACGAAAGCGAATCGTCTCATCGCTGGAAAACAATTGAAAGTAGAGAATAATTCGTTGGTCGAAGTCGAAGAATTTGATCGTCTTCCTGCACCCGCACCCATCACAGCACAACAACTCGATACAGCATACGCAACATCTCTGCTGAACGATTACATAACCAAAGTTGAACAAGAGAGAGAGCCGATATCTTTGGAGGTTACTTTGCATTTGGGGATAGACGGTTACGATACCGGCTTGTCCGAGACAACACAAACAATATATCACAAGATCAGAAACGGAGAATCTCTGAAAGATGTCGCTTCCAGATACAATGTATCGGTAGATGAAATTCTTGAGTGGAACGAAATCACCCTTCGAGATGCAAAAATAGGACAACGCATTCTTATATATATACCCGAAGATGGCATTGCCAGTAAAAAAGAAAGCAAAGAGCCCTACGACGAGGTGAAAGAAAAAGTGGCACTCACATGGAATGTGAACTAATATAGTCCGTATTTAAATTTTTCAAGGCTACTTTTTATCAAAAAGATCTCATTAACTAAAATAAAATAGGTACTTAAATATTAATAATCAATTAAGTTTTTTATTAGTTGATGCAATTTGCTATTTTTGTCCTCTTATTTCGGCACTATGGGGGAAGAAAAAGAAATGTTATCAGAGGATATGTTGATTGAGTCGGCGTTCAACGCCTTACTCGACGACTACCTCAACACGAATCATCGACGCAAGATCGATATTATTAAAAAGGCTTTCAAGTTGGCCAACGATGCCCACAAAGGGGCGCGTCGACGGTCGGGAGAGCCGTACATCATGCATCCGATAGCCGTTGCCCGCATTGTTTGCGGAGAAATGGGATTGGGTTCGACGTCTATTTGTGCGGCGTTATTGCATGATGTTGTCGAAGACACAGACTATACGGTCGAAGACATAAAAAATCTGTTCGGAGAAAAGATCGCTCTGATAGTAGATGGGCTGACCAAAATTTCGAGTGGAGTTTTTCCGTCCAACGTATCTGCTCAGGCTGAAAATTTCCGTAAATTACTATTAACAATGTCCGAAGATGTGCGGGTTATATTGGTCAAAATAGCCGATCGTCTGCACAATATGCGCACATTGGGCTCGATGACTCCGGCTAAACAATATAAGATTGCCGGAGAGACAATGTATATCTACGCTCCCTTAGCGCATCGACTGGGCTTGTTTGCGATTAAAACAGAACTGGAAGAACTGAGCTTCAGATGGGAGAATCCTGAGATATATAAAGAAATAACTGATAAACTGGCATTGTCGTCTGCCAAGAGAAAAGATGTTTATCGGAATTTTGCAGACCCTGTCGTCCACAAACTTGATGAACTCGGTTTTAAATATGAAATAAAAGCAAGAGAAAAGTCTGTCTTTTCTATTTGGAATAAGATGCAGGCGAAGGGCGTTCCGTTCGAAGAAATATACGACATATTTGCAGTACGTGTGATTTTTGAGAACGAACCGGGATTGGACGAGAAGAAGAGGTGTTGGGATATATATTCGGTCATAACAGATATATATAAACTGCGCCCGGACAGAATACGAGACTGGGTCAGCCGCCCTAAAGCAAATGGGTATCAGGCACTACATCTGACAGTCATGGGTCCCGATGGCGAATGGGTAGAGATACAGATCAGAAGCCGGAGAATGGATGACATTGCCGAAAAGGGCTTTGCTGCTCATTGGAAATATAAAGAAGGGAGCATAGAAGAAGACACAGAACTGGATAAATGGTTGAAGACGATTAAGGAAATCCTTGAAAATCCGAGTCCTAATGCAATGGACTTTTTGGACACAATCAAACTGAACCTTTTCACACAGGAAATATTTGTTTTCACGCCCAAAGGAGATATCCGAACCTTGGGACAAGGAGCAACAGCACTCGACTTTGCATACGATTTACACTCCAATTTGGGCGATCAATGTATCGGAGCGAAAGTAAACCATAAATTGGTTCCACTGAGCTATAAATTAGAAAGTGGGGATCAGGTTGAGATTATAACATTGAAAAGCCAGAAGCCCCGAAAAGAGTGGCTATCCTTTGTTACCACAGCTAAAGCTCGTTCTAAAATAGAGTATGCTCTACGTCGCGAACGCAGGATGAAAATTAAAGACGGAGAATCTTATCTTACCAAGCTGCTTACCGAATTTTCGGTAGAGTTGACCCCGGTAGCGATGGATCGTGTCCTCAAATATTACAAACTAAAGAATAAAGACGAGCTATACTATGCCATCGGAAATAAAGATATTGATTTGCCGCAGAAAGCCGAGAAATTCAAATCAATAATTAAAGATAATTCTACAAATACTCTCATGCGTTATATGAAGCGCATGTTTTTGAATGCGAAAAAAACAAATGCGGAAAATGAAGATCAACAATCAGTTGAAATTCCTAAGATAGACAAGAAGAAAACATATATCTTGAATGAAGATCTTCCCGAGTCGGCATATCGAATAGCTCCATGCTGCAACCCGATACAGGGAGATAATGTATTTGGGTACATAGACGAAGAAGAACATAAAATAGATGTGCACGATATTAACTGTCCCGTAGGATTGAAACTGAAAGCCAGTGGCGGAAACAAAATAATCAATCTGAGATGGGGTAGTAGTAAAGCGCGGGATTTTAAGTCTACAATAAAGATAAGCGGGATAGACCGCTTAGGTCTGTTGAACGACGTAACGAAAGTAATCTCTTCTGAACTGTTGAACATAAAATCATTGAATATAGACACCAAGGAAGGAGTATTTGAAGGGCGGCTCGAACTGTTTGTCAACGACGTAGATGTGGTAAAGAAACTGGTCTCGCGCCTGAAAATGATAGACGGAGTAGATACCGTAAAGAGAGAGTAATCACCACGAGGTAAGATAGGCTTATCTGAAATAATAATTCAGTTGCTAAATGATATTAGTTCGTATAAATTTGTCTGACAAATAGAAAAGTAGTATATTTGTAATCGAAAATATTGAGGGAGAAGAGGGGGCGGCGTAGCTTCCTCTTTTTTATTGATGCAGAAAGTATGATCGAAAAAGCAGTAGTCAGAGATATCGTAGAACAATTGGTGCAAGAAACAGACCTGTTTCTTGTAGACGTAATTGTTCGTGCAGGCAACATCATCATTGTCGAAGTAGACAGTGAATTGGAAGGTGTTTCCATAGATGATTGTATTACTTTGAGTAAGAAAATAGAATCGCAGCTCGACAGAGATGCTGAGGATTTTGAGTTAGAGGTAGGTTCGGCAGGCATAACAAGCCCGTTTAAGATCCCACGCCAATATGAGAAAAACTGGGGTAATGAGGTGGAGGTCTTGACCAAAGCCGGACAAAAACTCTCCGGCATATTGAAATCGTCTGACGAAGAAAAATTCACCTTCACTACAACCAAAATGGTGAAGCCCGAGGGTGCAAAAAAGAAAGTTGCTGTGGAAGAAGATTTCACTTTCAATTATGATGAAGTAAAATATACAAAATATTTAATCAGGTTTAAATAAAGTTATGGCAAAGAAAGAAGTTATCAGCCTAATTGATACATTCTCCGAATTTAAGGAGTTGAAGAATATTGACAGAATGACGATGATCAGTGTGCTCGAAGAGTCGTTCCGTAATGTAATTGCCAAGATGTTTGGGGCGAACGATAATTTTGACGTTATCATCAATCCGGATAAGGGAGACCTTGAAATATGGCGCAACCGCACAATCGTTGAAGATGGAGAATTGGAAGACGAAAACACTCAGATATCTCTTTCCGAAGCAAAGAAAATCGATTCCGATTTCGAAGTGGGGGAAGATGTTACCGATGAAGTCTTCTTTGAGGACTTTGGACGAAGAGCTATATTGAATCTGCGTCAGACGTTGACGTCAAAGATATTAGAACTTCAGAAAGAAAGCCTGTTTAATAAGTATAACGAGAAAGTAGGAGAAATCGTTTCAGGTGAAGTGTACCAGATATGGAAGCGCGAACTTCTTTTGTTAGACGACGATAAAGAAGAACTGCTGCTGCCAAAAACAGAACAAATACCAACAGACTTTTTCCGCAAAGGCGAGCATGTACGCGCTGTGGTGGAAAGAGTGGAAAACAAGAATAATAATCCGAAAATCATATTATCCCGCATCTCTCCGGTATTCCTTGAAAGACTACTCGAACTCGAAGTGCCGGAAATAAATGACGGGCTGATTACAATTAAAAAGATAGCTCGTATACCGGGAGAAAGAGCTAAAGTTGCCGTAGAATCGTATGATGACCGCATCGATCCCGTTGGAGCTTGTGTGGGTATGAAGGGATCACGTACATGGTATTGTGCGCGAGTTGAAGAATGAGAATATTGATATTATTAACTATACATCAAATACAAACTTGTATATTCAACGTGCCTTGAGCCCGGCTAAAATTACATCGGTAAAACTGCACGAAGAAGAAAAGAGAGCTGAAGTTCTTTTACGTCCTGAAGAAGTTTCTTTGGCGATAGGTAAAGGTGGCTTGAATATTCGTTTAGCAAGTATGCTCACCGGATATACGATAGATGTATACCGAGATATCGATGACTTCGATGAAGAAGATATCTACTTGGATGAGTTCCGCGATGAGATAGAAGACTGGGTAATAGATCAGTTGAAAAAAGTGGGCTGTGTTACAGCTAAAAACGTTCTTGCCTTGAGCAAGGAAAAACTTGCTGCCGAAGCAGACCTTGAGGAAGCTACAGCAGAAGAAGTACTCTCAATACTGAGAGCCGAATTCGAAGACGGAGAATAAGGCGGAGGCTATTTGGTAAGTATGTGATTTCTTAATACTTTTGTGATAATATATAAGTGAAGGCAGCGCATGGGCGTTGGTTCAGATTTAGAATAAAAAATTATATGTCTGTAAGATTAATAAAGATATCTAAAGATTTGAACGTGGGAATCAACACCTTGGTTGAATTTCTGCAAAGTAAAGGCTTTGACGTAGAGTCTAATCCGAATACCAAAATAGACGGAGATCAATACGAAAGATTGGTCAAGGAATTTGGTAAGGACGAAGATATGCGAGCGTTGTTGGATCGAAAGAAAAAACAGAAGGAAGAAGAAGCAGAAGCGAAATTGGCTAAAATAGCTGAACAAGAGGAATCTCAAGCTGCCGAAATTAAAACGGAAGTGCCGGAAGAGAAAAAACCACATATACAGATCATCGACAAGATAGACCTTGACGCGATAAATAGACCAAAGAAGAAGGTCGAAAAGCGTGAAGAGGAAGTTGTTGTAGCAGCTCCGGTAGAGCCTGTTGTGGAAACCCCCAAAGAAGAAAAAAAGGAAGTAATCGAACCGATAACAACTCGGATCGAAGAACCAACACCGATTGTTGAAAAACCTGCTGAACCAGTGACGGCAGAAGAAAAGGTTGTAGCCGTAGTCGAAGAGAAAATCGCAAAAGAAGAAATAGTGTCAGAAGATCAGCCTGTAGAAGAAAATAAAACTACTGAAATTTTCAGACTTACCAATCCTACATTGAAATCGAATATTGTAGTGAAAGGAAGTATCGACCTTAGTGCCATCAACGACAAAACTCGTCCGGCAAAGAAGACTAAGGCCGAAAAGAAAAAAGAAAGAGAACTTAATGACCAAAAGAAGCAAAAAGACTTAGGGAACAGTTTGAAAAAAGAAGCTTCCGAAGATCGCAAGAAGCATGATGACGAAAGCGAAGATGCTAAAAAGAAAAAACGTAACAGAATAAAAAAAGGCAAGGTTGATATTGATAAAGGGGCTCCGGCTCATGGATTTACAGCGCAACAACCATCAGGAGTTAATAAGCCGAAACATCATACTAGGTCGGTTGTGAAAACCGAAGTTGATGAAGAAGCAGTTCAAAGACAGATCAAAGAAACCCTTGCACGTCTGACCGGAAAATCAGGTAAGAATAAAGGTGCTAAATATAGACGAGAAAAGAGAGATGCTTTCTCGCAACGTCAACAAGAAGAGCTGGAACAACAACAGCAGGAGGATAAAACTCTTAAAATCACAGAGTTTGTTACAGCGAATGATTTAGCAAGCATGATGGATGTTTCGGTAGTACAAGTTATATCTACTTGTATGAGTATAGGTATCATGGTATCTATCAACCAGCGTCTCGATGCGGAAACAATCAATATTGTAGCCGAAGAATTCGGGTTTAAAACTGAATATGTAAGTGCGGAAGTAATTGAGGCTATTGCCGAAGAGGAGGATCGCGAAGAAGACTTGCAGCCTCGTGCACCTATCGTAACAGTGATGGGGCACGTCGATCATGGTAAGACATCATTACTCGACACAATTCGCCAAACGAATGTTATCGCCGGTGAAGCCGGAGGTATAACACAGCATATCGGAGCATACAATGTAAAATTGAAATCGGGTCGTCAGATAACTTTCCTCGATACACCGGGACATGAGGCATTTACTGCCATGCGTGCACGTGGTGCTCAGGTAACAGACATCGCGATTGTTATTGTTGCTGCCGATGACAATGTCATGCCTCAGACGGTGGAAGCAATAAGCCATGCCTCTGCAGCAGGCGTACCCATTGTTTTCGCCATCAATAAGATAGATAAGCCGGCAGCCAATCCGGATAAGATAAAAGAAACCCTTGCCGGAATGAACTATTTGGTTGAAGAATGGGGAGGTAAATATCAATCACAAGACATTTCTGCAAAGAAAGGTCAGGGAGTGGACGAGTTGTTGGAAAAAGTTTTATTGGAAGCCGACATTCTTGACCTAAAAGCCAATCCAAACAAACGTGCTACAGGTTCGGTTATTGAATCTTCGTTGGACAAAGGGCGAGGATATCTATCAACTGTCCTTGTACAAAACGGAACGTTGAAGAAAGGGGATATCATTTTGGGTGGAACATTCTTCGGACGAGTGAAAGCTATGTTCAACGAACGAAATGTGAGCATAGAAGAAGCATTGCCTTCTGCTCCGGCATTGATACTCGGGCTCAATGGTGCTCCACAAGCGGGAGACACATTCCACGTATTAGAGACTGAGCAGGAAGCGAGAGAAATTGCCAACAAACGTGAGCAATTGCAACGCGAACAAGGTTTAAGGACTCAGAAATTGCTTACTCTTGATGATATAGGTCGCCGTATTGCGATCGGAAATTTCCAACAGTTGAACGTTATTGTCAAAGGAGATGTAGACGGATCGGTGGAAGCATTGTCCGACTCATTGATACGATTGTCGACAGAAGAAATACAAGTAAATGTAATCCACAAAGCAGTGGGACAGATATCCGAATCGGATATAACTCTCTCGGCAGCATCGGATGCAATTATTATCGGATTCCAGGTAAGACCATCGCAAGCAGCACGCAGAGCTGCAGAAAAAGACGGAGTAGACATTCGTCTATATTCAATCATATATGACGCGATAGATGAAGTGAAGGCTGCAATGGAAGGTATGTTATCACCGGAAATTAAAGAAGAATTTGTGGGGATGGCAGAAATCCGTGAGGTATTCAAAATCACCAAAGTCGGCACAGTTGCAGGTTGTATGGTGAAGGAAGGAAAACTGAAGAGAGCAAACAAGATCCGCCTGATCCGCGATGGAATCGTAATCTACACAGGAGACTTAGGGTCTCTGAAACGCTTCAAAGACGATGTGAAAGAAGTTTCTTCCGGATATGAATGTGGTTTGAATATCCATAACTACAATGACATAAAAGTCGGAGATACAATCGAGGCCTTTGAAGAAATAGAAGTGAAGAAGTCTTTGTAAAAAGATAAATTTATACATTTGTAAAAGGAATAATCTATACCGTATTATACCAATTGATAGTTGTTGACAGAATCTTACCTGTAAAGGTGGTGGTATGACATAAGTGCCACCACTGAAAAACAACTATCAATTAAGAGGGGGGATAGATGTTGCTGATAGCTTTTGCTTTTTTTGAATAATATTCATCGATAAAAAAGATTCTCATCATGAAAAAAGTATTATTTTTCCTTGCGTTCTTTTTATTTGCGACCTCGCAGTCTCTCGTCTTTTCACAGGATGCAAAGCAGATAGGGTATGTTGATTCTAACGAGATATTGGATCTGATGCCCGAAAGGATAGAAGCGACACGTTATCTCGAAGAGTTGAGTAATAAATATAAAGAGGAGTTGAAAGTCATGCAAAATGAATACACGACAAAATACTCCGACTTCATATCTTACCAAACGGCTATGGCCGAAAATATCCGCTTGCGACGGATGCAGGAATTACACGAATTAGAGAAGAATATTAATGTCTTCATAAAGCTTGCGCAGGATGATATTGAGAATCAGGAAAAAGAATTGTTGATTCCACTGCGGGAAAAGGTGAAAACCGCAGTATACAATGTGGGAGTAAATAGAAAACTGATCTGTGTATACGACCTTGCTAATCCAAACATAATATTCGTAACGCCCGATGCGGAGGATATAACCCAGTTCGTGAAAGATGAATTGAATATCAAATAAGAATAACGAGATGCTTCTTTTACGAGAAGCATTTTTTCTACATAGAACAAAGCTTATGTCAAACACCGGTCCGATAGGAGTATTTGATTCCGGCTATGGAGGGCTAACCATACTGTCGGAAATACGAAAACTGCTGCCTCAATATGATTATTGTTATTTGGGTGATAATGCGCGTGCTCCATACGGGTCAAGGTCCTTTGAGGTAATATATGAATTTACCAAACAAGCCGTATCTGCGCTGTTCGATCAAGGATGTAGTCTTGTTATATTGGCTTGTAACACAGCATCAGCAAAAGCATTGCGGACGATTCAGCAAAAGGATCTCCCCTCATGGAATCCGAATAAGCGAGTGTTAGGGGTCATTCGCCCTACAACAGAAATGATAGGCAGTATAACCAAAAGCCGACATGTCGGTATTTTAGCTACCGAAGGAACAATACAGTCCTTTTCATACAATTTGGAGATAGCAAAACTCTTTCCGGATATTGAAGTTACCGGTGAAGCTTGTCCGATATGGGTGCCCTTAGTCGAAAATTGTCTGTACGAAAATGAAGGTGCAGACTATTTCATTAAACAAAATCTATCTAATATCTTAGCAAAGGATTCATTAATAGATACCTTGATATTGGGTTGTACCCATTACCCGATTCTTGCCGATCGCATCAAAGGATTTCTGCCGGAAGGAATAACTGTTATATCACAAGGCAGCTATGTAGCATCAAGCCTGAAAGACTATCTGAAACGCCATCCTGAGATGGATGCAAATTGCTCGAAAGGAGGCTCGGTGAAATATTTGACAACTGAATCACCTCAACGTTTTACTCAAATGGCGGAGCGATTTCTTGGTGAGGCAGTAATAGCTCAACATTTTGTTATTGCTTGAGGAAAGATTCGCTTTATCCTCATATTGCTTCCTTGCTTTTGTTTTTTTACTTGTTTTATGACTTACTCTCGATTTATTGACATTAAAAAGGGCGTAATGTTTGTATTTTTACATACTTTTGTGAGTTGAACGAGACGCTATTAACGCATGAAGAATAAGAATATATTTCAACAAATTATCAGCAATGCATATGTAAGGAACATTCTGCTGATGGTTGTTGTACTCCTGCTTTTCATAGGGGGGCTCATTTGGTGGTTAGATGTATATACCAAGCACGACGAATCGATAGATGTTCCATCTATAAAGACAATGCAGGTAGAAGAAGCCGCAATAGTACTCAGGCAGCAAGGTCTGACGTGCGAGGTTGTTGATTCGCTTTATCAGACGACGGGCATTCCGGGAGCCATCTTGGAGCAAACTCCTGTTGCCGGGTCGAAAGTGAAGAAAGGGAGAATTATCTTTTTGACAATACAAGCCAAAAGCATTCCTCTTGTACCAATTCCTCCATTGAAAGACTTTTCGTATCGACAAGCCGATGCCAAATTGAGATCTATGGGATTTAATAATATACAGATCGAACAGGTAGCATCTCAATACAGAGGATTGGTTATTTCGGTACAGCATAATGGTAAGACACTAGAACCAAACCAGAAAGTGCCTAAGGGTGCATTGCTGCAACTGACCGTCGGAGGCGGTGGAGTGAGTGTTGCGGATACGATAAACAGCCCGACTGTTGATGCAGAAGAACCCGAGATTGATCCATCTTTTTTCGATTGACAATGAAAGAATCTATTGACGAAAATATAATTGACGACTTTTTGTCTGGTGATGAGCTTTTTGAAGATGAAACAACTTCAGAAAATTCGGATGAATTGTTTGAGCATTACCGCTTTGTTTCTGATAAAGGGCAAGGGCAGATACGTGTAGATAAATTTTTATCGACCCGTATTGTCGGAGTCTCTCGCAATCGGATACAGCAAGCAGCCGAGGTCGGATGCATACAGGTTAATGACGTATCTGTAAAATCGAACTATAAGGTAAAGCCGAATGATGTGGTAACGGTAATGATGGATCGTCCTCGACACGAATTTGAAATCATTGCGGAAGATATACCCTTAGATATTGTGTATGAAGACGATGATGTGATGGTAATAAACAAACCTCCGGGTTTGGTAGTACATCCCGGATTCGGAAACTATAAAGGTACTTTGGTGAATGCCATTGCTTATCATCTCAAAGATACGGAAGCATTTGATGCCTCCGATCCTCGTCCGGGCATTGTACATCGTATCGACAAAGATACATCCGGACTTCTTGTGGCAGCAAAAAATCCATACGCAAAGGCTCACCTCTCGGCTCAATTTTACGAGAAGACAACCCAGCGGGAATATCTTGCCCTTGTGTGGGGACAGATGGCTGAGGATGAGGGTCGCATTGAAGGGAATATTGGGCGTAGTCTGAAAAATAGAATGCAGATGACTGTTTTTGAAGACGAAGAATATGGCAAAGAGGCCGTTACCAATTACAAGGTTGTGGAAAAATTGGGTTACGTAACACTTGTTCGCTGTTCGTTGGAAACAGGGCGTACACATCAGATACGTGTGCATATGAAGCACATCGGGCACACCTTATTCAATGACGAACGATATGGAGGGAACGAAATATTGAAAGGAACTCACTTTTCTAAATATAAACAATTTGTGCAGAATTGCTTCGCGATATGTCCTCGACAAGCATTGCATGCCAGGACTTTAGGTTTTGTGCAACCACGGACAGGCGAACATCTTTTGTTCGAAGCTCCACTACCTGCCGACATGACGGGCCTTATCGAAAAATGGAGAGGCTATATCTCGAATAGGGAGATCTAATATCAGATTAATCGCATAATAGGATGAAAAAAAATATTGCAATTGTTTGGGGAGGTTACTCTTCCGAAAGTGTAGTTTCGGAAAAGAGCATGAAAGGAGTCTCCTCTTTTCTTGACAAAGAAAAATATAATCTGTTCAAGGTCAAAATTACGAAAGAAGAGTGGACTGTTGAGATTGACGATACGATGCAATCTGTGGACAAAAACTTTTTTGGCTTTGTCTGTCCTTCAACTAAGAATAAAATACAATTTGATTTTGCATTTATAATAATACATGGCACACCGGGAGAAGACGGACGTCTGCAAGGATACTTCGATATGCTGGCGATTCCTTACTCTACATGTGGCATGATGGCTTCGGCCTTAACGTTTAACAAATACATCTGCAACAATTTTTTGCGAAACTTTGATGTGCAGATCGCCAAGTCGCTTCACCTTTTTTGTCAAGGGCAGTATACTAACGAATATATTGTAACTGAATTGGGCTTGCCGGTTTTCGTTAAACCAAACGTTGGAGGTTCGAGCTTTGCTACAACGAAGGTGAAGACAGAGCAGGAGCTGGATGCTGCAATAAATGAGGCATTCAAGGAAGCACCGGAAGTAATAATCGAAAGTTTTATTAAGGGTAGAGAAGTTACATGTGGCTGTTTCAAAACCACTGAGGGGAAAACCGTCTTGCCTCTGACCGAAGTGATTACAAGCAATGAGTTTTTCGACTACAAAGCAAAATATGAAGGTGAAGTCAGTGAAATTACTCCGGCCGATTTGTCGAAGGATATGACCGAAATGATCCAAAAAGAAACAATGCGCATTTATGATATTCTTGGAGCTAAAGGCATTATCCGTGTCGACTATATCATTACGGAAGATAATATTCCATACATGCTTGAGGTCAATACTACTCCGGGCATGACTGTTACAAGCTTCATCCCGCAACAAATTGCCGCTGCCGGATTAAATATCACCAACGTGTTGACTGAAATAATTGAAACTGAAAATAATAGATAGATAATATATAGACATGGATTATAATAAAAAATTTGACGACATTGCCCCACTGTATGATGAAGAGGTGGAACAAGCCATAAAAGATTTATTAGAAGATCCCGGCTTTAAGCATGCAGTAGGATACATAATTCCCGACACTAATTGGGATGACTTCTGCAAGGAAATGAGCAAATATAAAACAAAAAAAGACTTCCAGACAACAATCATTTTCCAGACAATATGGGCTTTGGGAAACAGAACGACAGATGGTTTCACGCTTGAAGGATCGGAAACTATTGATCGCACCAAAGAACATTTGTTCCTATCTAATCACCGAGATATTGTTCTCGATGCGGGATTCCTCAACATCCTGAGGCATGATGCCGGCTTCGAAACTACCGAAATCGCAATCGGAGACAATCTGCTTATCCATCCGTGGATTGACAAATTGGTGCGCCTGAATAAGAGCTTTATTGTCAGACGAGGTCTTGGTGTGCGTGAGCAACTGATGGCGTCTAAACATATGTCTGAATATATTCATTATGCAATTAATGAAAAGAATGAGTCGATATGGATGGCGCAACGTGAAGGTCGGGCAAAAGACTCTAACGATCAGACTCAGGAGAGTTTACTGAAAATGCTGACGTTGTACTCGAGTGATGCTACGTTTATAGGCAAACTGAAAGAGCTGAATATCATACCTCTTTCATTGTCGTACGAATATGACCCATGCGATTATCTGAAAGCTAAAGAATTTCAATTAAAGCGAGACAATCCTGAATATAAAAAGTCTCAACGAGACGACCTCGTGAATATGGAGAATGGAATTTTGGGATACAAGGGCAGAGTCGTATTCCGTTATGGTAAATGCATTAATCCTGAATTAGATAAGATATCAGAACCTGATAAACGAAAACAAATAGAGATTGCGGCAAGGCTGATCGACAAAGAAATATATCTCAACTATGAGTTTTATCCATGCAACTATATTGCCTACGACTTGTTGCACAACGATAGCCGTTTTGCAGATAAATACACTGAGGATCAAGTCACTGATTTTAAATCGTATATAGCATCACAGCTTGACAAGATAGATGAGATAGAGGTAAAAGACCTGGATTTCCTTCGTGCAAAAATGTTGGAAATGTATTCAAATACATTAAGGAACCACTTGTCTGTCTGCTGAGATATATTGCTTAACAAAGAGAAAAGCAGACGGAAAAAGGACTTCAATCACTGAGAATTGCTGTCATTTTAGAAAAAGATGATTAGGCGTTAACAGAAGCTTTATTTTCTGTCTCACCCTTAGACTTGTAGGGACGCCTACTTTTTGAATATCCAGCAATAGATGTCGAAATAACGGATCAAAACAATAAAGGCTGAACCATAATTGGTTCAGCCTTTATTGTTTTATATATCAGACATTCTATAGTCTTATGAAATCCGAAGAGATTTGCCGGCTCGTATTGTAGTCGTTTTTGTTATATTATTCAATTGACACAGGCGGGTAATAGACGTTCCATATTTGCGAGCAATTGTAGATAAGCTGTCTCCGCTCTTTATACGATGATATTGCACACTTCCCGAAGTGTATTTATTCGACGCCAAATATGTTTTTGTAGCAAACCGCGATCCTCGTGTATTAAATGATTCGGGGGTAACAACATAAAGGTCTTTGTGGCAAACCATATTGTCAAAGTCTACGACATTTTTTGGATCCATAGCTTTGCCTAAATAACGAATCTCGAAATGAAGATGGGACCCTGTTGAACGACCTGTATTGCCACCAAGACCAATAGGGTCTCCTGCTCTAACAACATCGTCTACATCAACAAGCCATTTGGACAAATGCCCGTATATTGTCTCCAATCCGTTTATATGGCGAAGAACAACATAATTGCCGTAACCTTTTCTCTCATACTGTTTCATTCTCACTTTACCATCGAATGCTGCATAGATAGTATCTCCGGTTAACACCTTTAGATCTATGCCATAGTGAAAACGACGACCTCTGATTCCGAAATTCGAAGTAACTTTTGTTGCATCGGGGGCAGGGTAGAAGAATCCTGTCAAATCAATCTCCATCGTGTCTGATGAATTTTTCAGTATGTCATAAGCATTCACTTTGTTAGAAACCCAAATGCCACCATACAAATCATCAGAAGGTATTTCATCTTCTGCCAGCATTCTTTGTTCCTGAATTTCTTTAAGAATGGTTAGGTCTCTCTTTATTTTGATACCATCGGCAAGTAAATTCTCCGATGCTCTCGACACTTTGCTATGTCTTTGCTTATACTCAACCTCGACTCTTTGGTCATAATTGATAAAAGGATTATCTTCACTGTTCTCTACATCTTGAGCAAGTATGGTACTTGTCGAGGAAAACAACATCAATGTTGCCAGTGATAGTACTTTTATATGTCTTGTTGTTATCGCTAAGACGGTTTTAGTCTGATTCTTCATATATAGGTCTATAATAACTCTTCTTTTGAATATAAAAAAGGAGCATTTGTCTGATTATAGTCAAATATCTCTTCTTTTTTAAAAAAACGTTTCAACTCTTCTTCAGCCGATGCTGTCGAATCTGACGCATGCACAATATTTTGTTGGCTGCTCAGAGAATAATCTCCTCTGACTGTCCCGGCTTCAGCCTCTCGACCATTTGTTACTCCTATCATTTTACGGACAACTAAGGCGGCATCATATCCTTGCCAGCATTGCACAACCACAGGGGTTGCTTTCATCGATTGCTTCAGGCAATCAAAAAACGGCTCATCTTTCAGATGTGCATAATGAACATTGAGTATGTCATCGTCAAGCTGCATCATCTTCATTCCAATCAATTGAAGACCTTTTTTCTCGAACCGGCTGATAACCTCGCCTATTAAAGCTTTTTGAACACATGATGGTTTTAATATAACGAGCGTTTTCTCCATTTTTTGATTACTTGTAAAGTCCTTAAAGCACGGTCAGCTGCAAATATACAATATTTATCCGATACGGTGCTTGTTATTATTTCCTAAAAAAGACAAGAGAGTATTGCCGAAGAGATGTTATAGAGCATATGTTAATTGGAAAACTGGAGTTGCTACCTTTACATGGACAAACGGTTAAGCGATAAAAAAGCATAACGTTATCGCATGAAAAAAAGGATAGTATACGATCGTATTTAGGATATAAAACTATAGTTGAATATAACAACCAATTTTTTAAACATATCGCTAAATTTTTTGTCCGAATAAAGTTAGGGTATCTATATTGTGTAACTGTAAGATAATCAGATTATATTAAGCACAAAGGAACGGAAAATCTTAGTGATTCTCCGTTCCTTATTATGTAATCGGACTATTTCTCCTTAGTCGATAAAGTCTACTGTTTCTTCTCCAATCATCTTGCGAAGAGTGTTTTTCAACTTCACATATTGGATGAACAAGTCATGTTCTGCAATCTTGTTTTTCTCGTGCATAGGGCTCTTGAAGTAGAATGACAACCAGTCTTGGATTCCACTCATTCCGGCACGCTGAGCAAGGTCTGTAAACAATACCAAGTCAAGGCACAATGGAGCTGCAAGAATTGAGTCTTTGCAAAGGAAATCCACTTTCAATTGCATTGGATATCCCAACCATCCGAACAAGTCGATGTTATCCCATCCTTCTTTGTCGTCTTTGCGAGGTGGATAGTAGTTGATACGTACTTTGTGATATACATTTCCATACAATTCAGGATACAATTCTGGTTGAAGGATGTTGTCGATAACAGACAGTTTCGACTCTTCTTTTGTTTTGAATGATCCCGGATCGTCCAATACTTCTCCGTCACGGTTTCCAAGAATGTTAGTAGAGAACCATCCGCTCAACCCCAACATACGTGTCTTCAACATCGGAGAAAGCACTGTTTTCAACATTGTTTGTCCTGTCTTGAAGTCTTTACCGCACCATTGATATATGGTATTCCTAAAGATACTGCCGCATAAGCATAGATGTTTGACGGAGCAAGATCAGGATGATTTTCTTTCAACCCTTTTTCAAGAGATGCAAGAGATTTGTGTACCTCTCCGAGTGGAGTGAATACTTCTGTACTACCACACCATATTACAATAATACGGTCGCAGTTATTTTCTTTCTTGAATGTTTCGATGTCTTTTTTCACTTGCTCCATCAAGTCCCATTTTGTAGCACCTGACTTCACCCAAGTTCCGTGAAGACGTTTTACGAAGTCCTGATCGAAAACAGCTTTCATT
>CALNCC010000130.1 GCA_937875275.1 uncultured Dysgonomonas sp.
ATATGCATATTGCTTCATCGTTGTATTGTTGTCGGTGATATAACCGGCTGTCAGTTCGGTTGCTAATGGTGGCAGCACATAGGACAGATTACCATAATCATCATACACATAATATGTGTCTATATTGTCATTTCCGTTTTTCTGGCGTGTGAGAATGGTTTGTCCCCGTTTGTCGGTAAATGTGTATCCTATATTCCCTCCTTCGTCGGTAACTTTATTTACTAATAATTCACCTTTAGCATAATTACCGGCTTTCAGTAAGTTTGCAGACCAGGATGCTCCGCTCACAGAATAGCGTGTACAAGACAAATCCTTATTATCAGGATCGTTGGTTAAGTATTCCGTTTTGACTGCTGTACTATCAGTGTGCCATGCAGCACCCGGACCAGAAGCCTGTGTAACCCTGTTTAATGGTGAGTTCTCGTATACATTCAAACTGTATGGTTTCGCATCATCATTGTATATGCTCGTTGCTTTTAAGGCAATGGTGGAGATTGAAACTGATGCACCTGTCGCTTGATCTGTCGGAGCCGGCAGCCAAACCTGAGAGGGACGTCTAAGTCCGTCGTATATTTGCATGGTAACCACATCTTTCTTTGTCGGAGATATTCCTATCTGCACGGTCTGTATGGGCAAGCCGAATCCGTTGGCATAAGAAACCTCTTCTATGTAACGCTTGGCATTAGTTGTGGTATCTGTATATGTCTTGGTATATACATAGTTTAAAGAATCACTCAATGTCTGCCCGGTAAGAGCTGTGGAGCAGAGTATGCTCAGTAAAAAATATAATCGTTTCATAAGATTCAGTTTTTCATATTATTACTCTTATCTGGCTTTGAATGTCTGGTTGTACTTGTATTCGCTGATAGTAACCTTCCCTCTACTTTCCGGTTCGCTATGCGATACTTTGGTCAGTCTACCTAATCCGTCATACTCGAAATGAGCTTCTATACCGTTCGGATCAATCATGCGTACAACACCTACCAATGGTTTATATTCATAGGTATATACTTTACTTTCAGGAAACATCCGTTGTAATTCTTTGGTCGTTTTGAAATCGGTATCTGCCGGTTTATTTTTTGTCATCATGATTTCTGCCCAGGAATACACTATTCCATTGTTCATTTCTCTATAAAAATAGAAACTATCAATGTTTGGTACATTCTCGACTTTCGCAAACATATATTGGTTATTATATGACCATATGTATATGGTATTTGTTCCATTTTCATATACTTGCCTTACATTACCATAATCGTCATAAGTATATTCCGCTTTGGTATCAAATTGTGTCATTTGGTCGGTTCTGCTCAATACTTTTTTCACTCTGCTATTCTCATACAATAGGCGGGAAACTGTTTCAGCATTTCCTTTTGTTGTTTTCTGCTCAATAAGAGCTGTGTAGTTTCTGTTACTTTTCAACGTATTGTTTCCTGTATCATGTTCGTTTACTACCGAACTGTTATCTCCGGCATATAAGAAAGAGTTGGCTGTGGTTTGTCCATTTTCCAGATGCTGTACTATCCGGGACGGGTTACGGTGCAGAGGGTATGTCCCTAAGCCTGATTCATCAGGGTAAGTGTATGCCTTAACATTCTCTATACTATCTTCTTTTGATATATACAGAATTTCCGTTTCTCTTTTCAGGCGGTTATAGGACAGGACGGTGTCTCTTTTGATAGAGCGGTATACTTCTTTACTCCTGTAAGGATTTGATTCATTATCACTGTATCTTGGATAATATACTGTGGCATTATACACCTTTCCTTCCCTGAGGGAACCTTCATCGGCATCAGCCTTGCTTGAGTATTGATACTCTTTCTTTGAAACAAGTTTTGGTGTACCATTTGCGGTTGCAGGTATTTCATAATATTCTGTCCGAAGAGGATATCCGTTAGCGTACTCTTCATTCTCGAACTGTCCCCATATTGTACCTAAGTTTGTCGGGAAATACATGTTGCTCTCGGTGCGTTGATTGTTCGGGCTTACATAGTTGTCGATAGAAGTGAAATAATATACTGTCTTATTTTTGTTACTATCAAGATCGTTTGTTGTCAGTTCCTCGACATAATTGTAGAGTACGGTGTTCCCGTTGTTAAAGGACATCGGGTACACTGAACTTGCTGACCACATACGTACCCGGCTCTCCACATCGGCATAATTAACTTTATCATGTGCTGTAGTGTAGTCATAGATCGTAAAATCAGGATAAGGTTTTATCCCGGCTCTTTTGTTTCCTATCGTATTCGTTTTAGGATCGTAAGTGTCGTAGGTAAAGGTCCGGTATACGGAGTTTCCCGAGATCAGGTCTCTCTCCCGGATGCTTTTTACTCTCAGCCCACCGACATACATGACATCCCTGTCGTAGTAATTATTATCATCGATGATCGTGTGAGCATACGCCCTGTTACTTTCGTATTGGAAAGAGGTTTCCGTACCTTCGGGGCTGGTTATCGACTGCAACATTCCGATACCCGGATACCACTCGTCGGCAGCTCCCCTCCCCACCTCATTTCCAATCTGGATAGGATAAGGTATGCTGGAGATATCGCCCGGTATACAACTGATTGTTGCTTTAGGGACGATAGATACCGTATCGATGGAAAACCTGTAGAAGCGATAGTGATAATACCCCCAGTGGTCTATGCCGCGAACATTGAACGGAGGGACATACATCTCATCCTGGTATTTGAAACGGTAAACCATCGGCTTGTCTATTCCCGGACCTTTTATTTCCACAGATTCCAGTTTAGTTCTGAACCCGAGTCTCGGATGCGGATTTACTTCTGTGCTTTTATAGGGGATCACATTAAGTATAATCTGACGAACAATTTCCCCTTGCATGTTTCTTACCCTTATCGTATCTAAACTTTTAAAAAGGGTATCTTTAGATAGAGGCTTGCTATTATCTTTCACATATGAAAATTCCACTGTACCACCATCAAATTTGATCTCCTTTAGGTACGGCGACCTGATATAGTTGCTGCTCATCGGAGAACGCATGTGTTCGTAATGAACCTGTGCCATCGGTTCATATTTGGTCGCCTTCGTATTACTATTATAGCTTACCCTATATGATTTGGTTATTCCGTTTATTTTCTTGGTTAGAATCGGTAGTTCGTTAGAATGATAGAAATTGTCTTCCAGAATAACATAATCGTCTAACGAGTTTTTACCTCCAAAA
Source organism: uncultured Dysgonomonas sp. (assembly GCA_937875275.1). Lineage (GTDB taxonomy): Bacteria > Bacteroidota > Bacteroidia > Bacteroidales > Dysgonomonadaceae > Dysgonomonas. The sequence continues at coordinate 3,185 of CALNCC010000130.1, forward strand.
TCATAGGTTCGGTGTATGTCGTGATGGATAAATGAGACTTTTGCTCCCGTCCTCGATGAGGTAACATCAGAGCAGACCAAACGCGGATAATGAGAGCCACCGATATATTCACGCTTTAGTCCATAGCCGGATTTGTTACCTCCAAACTCATATTTTAAGCCTTTTGCGTCATAGATGGTTATTTCGTTCATTGTTTTCTCGGCATATATCTGTATACGTTCGTTGGATGTAGAGGTGGTAATCATATTTAAAGGCGAAGACATGCCTTTGCTGTTATGTGCAGATACGTAGAAAGAGCCGCTTTGATCTGCTAATTGGTAGCTGAATCGATCGGCCTCAGTATCCCCTTTCTTTATAATCTCTTTCATGTAATCTTTGGAAGTCCAGTCCCCGTCTAAAGAAGAATAAAAATAACCACCGAAAGACTCACTGCTTTCATTTGTATTATCCGGTAACCCACGTGCCGAACAACTGACACTCGGTTCTACATTGAGTACCCATCCCGTACCCACACATCCTACCGGTTCGTTCGGTTTCAATCCGTTGGAGGTATAAGATATACTTATCGGGATAGTTATATCCCCGGACTTTATTTCATACAGGGGAATTGTTATATTGGGCATTCCGGAAGAGTAATTCATCGGAAAACTGGAATATTGCTTAACAGCTGCCGCTTCGGGAGAAACAGGAGATTTCGTATCCGGACCTAATTGTGCCCACATCTGAGAGGATGAGAGTCGCAGGCATATCATTATAATTAAAATACTATATTTTCTCATAGTTATATCTGTTTAGGTTATTCTTTGATAATCTTTTCATTGACAAACTCATTGTTGGCTGTGATACGAAGGATATAGTTCCCCTTCATCAACCCCGACATTACAAAACTCTCCGTATAGTCTCCTTTCTGATAAGTCTGTTTGGCTACTTTGCGAATTACATTCCCGTCGAAGGAAAAGAGTTCGAACGAGACAGGAACTTCTTCTTTGATCGTATATTCAATCGTAAGCAAGGTACTGACAGGATTCGGGTATATCTTGTAGCTTATATAGCCGGATAAAGGACTTTCCGGTTCAGGATTGTCTTTTTCTGTCTTCTTCTCTTCCTGCGCTATATTATTCTCGTCCCAGAGTTCATCCAACAAAGCAAGATTGTCGGGATCGGTATCTAAATAGAAATGATCTTGTGGAGGATAATAGAAAGCGGTGGAAAAGATAGGGCTTGTGTCTTCGTTGGTGCTTTTCAGTACTTCGAATAAGGGATAACGGTACCCTTTGGTATACCAGCGGTAGGTTTCATGTATCTTGCGGGGTAATGAATCCGCATCCTGTAGAATATGTACGGTCTTAACACGCAAGACAGGAGAGATCGTATCGCCAGCACTTAATACCATCTTGCCGTAGGCATCGGCTTGTACGGTCATGCTCCCTGTTGTTTGGATAGGAATAGAGGCTGAGTACAATCCGTGGGACAGATAGCTTGACGAAGAACCCGCAGTTCCATAGTTGACTGGAAATACTGTTGACAGCACAGGAGTTTCATAAGTCAGCTTAACATATGGATTTTCATGCCCTAAAAGGAACAACGAATCGTTGCTGATGCGGTAGTAGTACATCGTATTATGTTCGAGCCCGATAAACAGATCATCGGGATTCACTTCTTTCTTATTGAAAGTATAATCACCGAGTATATACACACTGTCGTTGAGCCGGGGAGCTTCCTGGTAGATAAGTGAATACTCGTCGTTGATTGTCGTGCGATCCGAGAAATCCCAGACAATATTCTTTCCGGCAGGACCGGGATCTTTGAACGAGACTTGTTGTTTGATGATTTCATCGCCAATACGTGGTCGGTTGTATTGTCCGGTGAGCTGCCCCATACAGTGGGTGATATACAGCAGAACAATACCTGTCAATAACAGTCGTTTTTTCATACTGATAATGGTCTTAGGTTAATTAATGTGTTTTCTTTGTATACGGACTAAAAATAAAACAACTTCGCATTAGGAAATGTTTACTTAATTTATCATTTTTTTGCATATTTACCGGAATGTGTAAGAAAAGGACCTAAATATGCAATAGTCAAGTGAATGAAATGCCAAAAAGATTGAATGTAGCTAAAGATTGCAGTAGATAATAAAGCTTCTAAGCGTCTTTTTACAAACGGTTACACCGTATTCTTTCTCTAAAATGGCACATAGGACATTCGGACTATAACCATGTACATCCAATAGCTTCTCGATAATCGAAGCCATGGGAAACTCCTGCAACTTTTGTTTACGTCCCCTTCCCGGAGATATATTCAACAGCCCTAACCGGTAACCGGATGCTGACTGCCACTTGTTAATGAAACGATATACCGTGTGCCAGCAGACTCCGGTCCTCCCGGCTATCTGTGTTATGGAAAATCCTCTTGCCGATAACAGCAGGAATAAACATCTCCGGCGTGTAGTCCATGATTGGCTCTGGTCATATATCCAGCACACTTGCTTTACTTCTTCTTCACTTAAAACTATATATCTCATATATTATCAACATGTTAAATAGTTTATACTTCCTGTATTTAGTTCAAATGGAATAAATTAATGCTATATTAGAGGTAGATATTTCCGGCTTTTGTCCCATGAAATATTCCAAAATCAACAATAATCTCAATATTATTAGCATTTTCTGAAACAAGATTGAGATATTCATTATAGAATACTGTATATCAATGTTATATATGTATCATGTATTATTATTCTTTTTCTCATTGTATAAAGCTCATCTTTGCATATGTATCTTATATACAGATCCATAACCCTTAAATCCGGTTTATGTCATTGTCCTGCAATACCATATATTCATGGTTTCCTGATTCTTTCTTTGTCTCAATCCTTTTCTCTAAATACTTATTTTACTCGTTTACTTATCTGTATCCTATCGTATTCTATGTTTCTTGTTATTAAACGTCTACAGATTCTGCCTTTCGATTCTTTTCAAGTTTTCCCCTTGTAACCCCTAATATATCTTTTCAGTTTTTTCCGCATTGTTATATTCGGTTAATACCCCCGGCGTTTACAGGTTATATGGCTTTTTATGAGATCTGCATCAACCAGTTTGATATATTTTACCCCTTTCCGGTATACATCAATATGCCCTTCTTTGATGGACTGGCTTCTGACGATATCGAAATAAACGGAACTGATCTTCTCGCCATTAATTGACTCCATATATTGATAATTCCCTTTGGTTGTAATATATCCTGCCGCTTCGGCTTCCTGTTTGATCCTGTAGGCTGTGGATACTGATACATTCAGGCATTTAGCCAGATAACTGTTAGCCATAGGATAAAAACAGGCTCCTTTGTTACGATTCGTAATGGAACCCCCAAATTTACGTTCCGATCGCCGGTCAAAGTAGCGTTTCCGCCTCAGGTAATATGTTACTACTATAGCACAACACAGAGCCTTCAGATTCTTATAATCATCATCTGTCATTAAATCAATGAGCACACCTGTTTTTATTTTTACTTGTAGTTTCCTTTCCAAATTGTTATACCCGATTACATGCATTACCTTTTTTTTACTGTTTATTGTGATCCACTTATTTTTTACCAACCACTCTAACGATGTTTTTACCGTTTTTATGTTTATGCCAAGTTGTTTACTGCATACGACCATATCGGATTCCCCAAAAGCTGTATATCCATCACAATTTAATTTCAGGTACAGATATAGTTTCAACTGATTGACTTTCCTGTTGATCAATGCATACTCACAGAGTGAGACCGATATGTTAGTTGCCGTTCTCACCGTACGTATGCTTGAGAAATGTTATTATGATTGGAATCTATAGGATACAATCCAGCCTCCTCTAAAACCGTCTTCAGGCTATAGAGTTCCTTTAATTGTACATAAAAGCGGTTCGTAAATAGTTGCGAGAAGAGTACTTTTGTTTTCCCTATTTATCGCAAAATGGGTAATTATTAAAGGTTTAACATTGTTAAACCTTTATTTTTTTGTTATATTTGAGCCAATAAGTAACTCGTTTGTTTCACAAAACGTTCCATAATTATGAAAGTTGGTTTCTATCTCAACACTCCAAATAACAATGCATCTGCACTTCGTGCTATAATCCGGTATAAAGGACAAAGATATACTATTTCGATAGGTGAAAGTGTAGCACCTAAATATTGGAATGGCGATAAATATAGATGCCGTACAGTAAGGGATTACCCGGAAGCATCCCATATAAACACCCGCCTTGATGATTGGGCTTCTTTAATCGAAGATGCCATTAATAGTTTTGGATTGATTATCCCTACACCTAAGATGGTGAAAGATAAGATTGATGAGATACTAAGAAATCGTAATATAGAAGCCGGGGGCATTATTGAAAATGAAGAAGAACAATATCTTGTTTCTTTTGCTGAAAAATACCGGGATTCATCAACGAAAACAGAACGGACTAAGAAAGGGTACACCACCACCATTAATAAGTTAAGAGAGTTTGAGAAATCGCATAAAACTAAATTACGTTTCATTGATATAGATATTGATTTTTATAATCAATTTAAAATGTGGATGCTTCAATCTGACTACGTAAAGAGTAGGGAGAAAGATAAGGATGGAAAAGTTATAGAAGAAAAAAGATTAAGCTATACCAAAAATTATATCGGGGCTTTGTTCAAGAATATTACTTTGTTCATGAATGAATCGAAGGGTAAAAAGATACATGATTTTTCGGGGTTTATAGATAAGGATTTTAAATCTGAAAAAGAAGAAACCGATTCCATATATCTCACACAAAATGAGATTCAACGAATTTACGATCTTGAAATAACGGAAGATTTGCTTCGTGCCAATGATTATAAGAACCAAAACTTAATAACTACTATTAATTCATTGAAGGAAGAAAGAGATCGTTTCCTGTTTGGCTGTTTTACAGCCCTTAGGCATTCCGACTATTCACGTTTGGATGCTATACACTTCAAGGAAGATATTATTCGTATTTGGACGGTCAAAAGAGATAAGAAGGTATTTATCCCCATGCACTACCAACTAAGGGAACTATTGAAACGAAGAAACAATATCCTACCATCCCCTATAGAGATTAATTTTCGAGATCGTGTGGAGTTGAGCGATGAATATATAGATGGTTATCTGTTACACGAAATAGAAAAATTCAAAGCAGATTCGGGGTTAACCGGAAAGAAACATATCATACAAAAAATTGAATTTTCATTAGATGGAGAAGATTGGTACTTGGTAGAAAGGGATATCGTGAGAGTAAAAAAATAAATAAAAACCTTGTCATTTGTTGCACAATTCGTTCCACATCACAACAAAATTATTGTTCAAGTATTTGATTATAAGCTAAATATAACTATTGTAGGTATTCCCGCTCCGAATAAAAGTTGATTATCAAACAGTTACAGTTAAATGTAGCTGTTTTTTTTATCCATTTATGTCAAAAAGCCACCGGATATATCTTAATTTCTAAACAATTATATTACCTTTATTCGGTGTTTTCGGGCTAATGTTTAGAAATAGTTTAACTTTTGCATAAAACACGATTATCCATCAAATAAATATATCAAAGAAAACTTCGGTAGTTTAGCTGAGAATCATGGAATCTTTACCGATGCTAAAATAAACTTAATCAACCCCGATATAGCTATTCTTAATGGATCAACTAAGGGCGATATAACACTGTCAGGTTTCGTTTCGAGAGATGTATATATAAGACACGATAGTGAGGTAAACATTGCCGTAAAAGACCACGCAGTAGCCTTTATACGTGTGTACGATAATGCAAAAGTAAAGGTTGTAAACAGTGGTTCAGGGCGAGTGTTTATATATAAATATATAGACAGTTTTGTCGGTGAAATAGAGGTCGAGGGAAATGTTTTAGTAAGAGAGAAAAGCTTTTCCGAATTATAAATTTCTACTCAATTTCACCCTGTGTATATAAAAAACGAACCCCTACCATAAATGATAAGGGTTCTTGTTTCATAATTTTATAGTGCCGCCCACAAGAGACAAAGTCTACTTAGAAATGCACTTTGATACAAAGATAAACATATTTTTTAAATACTGAAACCCGCATGGCTTTTTATTATATTTTTTAACTTCGGATTTTTCGCTATGGCTTTATTTAACTCACGATCAATATTGGCGATTAATTCATGCGCCCTATTCAATGATATTTTACTCAGAATAAAGCTTATTAATCGAATAGAAGCGTATAGACTGCTTAAATCCCCATCTTTTAATTCATAATTATTATCAGGAATACTGTTTATACCTTTCGGTTGTTTATAGTCAAAGAGAACCCCGCTATGCGAACAAATATTTCTAATGTTTAGAATAGCAGCAAGATAGCCTCTTAGTATTTTATAATTTTTTATTACAATCGTTTTCTTTTTTGTTTTCTTTCTAACCCTCCGGTCTTTTAATCCATATACATTTGCAATTTCACTCTTTACCTCCTCGCACCTTAGACTATTATAGATATTCAATATTTGCCCAAAGGTCAAAAATTCTAAATTCTTCCATGCGGGAGCATAGGTATCGGCAGGATATTTATGATGGTGCTTGATAATATGTATATTTTTTTCTTTTAGGTTGTTATATAAATCAGGGCGAAAATTATCTACTATTCTCGGATTACAAAACCATGTAGGATCTTCCTTAAATTTATTCGAAACAAAATAGACGACTTGTGTTCGAAAATGCACCTCTATTCTATAACTGTACTTAGATAATACATTTCTCAAATCCACATCAAGATAATACAAGTCAATAGCGTCGGTTAAATCAATTCCTTTGTGAAATGTTTGATTTTCTTCATCTTCAAAGAAATAATACCAGTAGAAACCCAATCGGTAGTACCCAATATCTAACAAATGCTCTTTTGCTTTTTCTTCATTAGATATAGTCATACCTCTACTTTTCAATAATTCAATCTGTTCCTCAATGGTGGAAGCTTTTTTTGACATGGCGATATTTAACGTTTTTGCAAAAATATAGAAAAAGAAATGTATTCGTCTCCAAATCTGCAAAAATATTGATCCTGCCTATAAAATAACCAGATTGCGCAACACATGGAAATAACGTATATTTAGATAAATACACAGAGGCATATTAGCCCGATTTGGAATGATCCGAGTCGGGCTTTTTCTATTTATAAACAAACGACATGGCGAACTACAAACCCTTCCTTACGCAGAAACTCACATCAAACGCACCTGTCCGAGATTCAAAAGAACCCAAGCCCAAACAGAGGCTTCCAATGCACAAAGTGCTGCTGACCAAGCACAGACAGATGCTAATGGAGCTAACAGTCTACTTGCAGATATAGCCAGCGATAACAAACTGACTCCAAACGAGAAACACCAAACAAAAAAAGAGTGGGATGGTATCGTTTCAGAGTATGTAAAAAATAAGGATCAGGCTACTGATTTTGGTGTGTCAGCAACGGCATATACGACAGCTTACAACGCATTAGATACCTATCTGACACCTTCGTTGTCCAACATGAGTGCTACGTCTGATATCAGTGGTGTTACCTTTAGGGCGAACTTTAAATCTTATTATGACGCACGCGCAGTTTTGCT
>CALNCC010000131.1 GCA_937875275.1 uncultured Dysgonomonas sp.
TAGGCCCCATCCATTCCGAGTCACGTTTTGCAAGGTAGTCATTCACTGTTACCACATGCACACCTTCTCCGGTTAGTGCATTAAGGAAAACGGGCAATGTAGCCACCAAGGTTTTACCTTCTCCGGTTGCCATTTCCGCAATTTTACCCTTATGAAGCACTGTTCCACCAAAAAGCTGAACATCATAGTGGATCATTTCCCACTTTATCTCATTTCCCCCTGCAAGCCAATGATTTTTATATATAGCCTTATCTCCATCTATCTCCACAAAATCGTGTACTACAGCGAGTTCTCGATCAAACTCTGAGGCTGTAACTTCCAATTCGTCATTCTCGGTAAGACGTCTCGCTGTATCCTTCACAATAGCGAACACCCAAGGAAGCACATCTTCAAGCACTTCTTCGTACTTTGATGTTATCGTTTTTTCCAATTTGTCAATCTCAGCCCAAATTTCCTCACGCTGATCTATTTCCAAACCTTCTATCTGAGCCTTAAGTTCAGCTATTCTACTTTTTTCAGCAGAAATATAATCTGCAATCTGCTGTTTTATCTCAGCCGATTTAGCCCGCAATTCGTCATTCGACAGTTTTTGAATATCCGGATATATCGCTCTGATCTTATCAACGTATGGATTTATTTCTTTCAAGTCTCGTTGCGACTTATTACCGAAAAGCTTAGTTAAAATTTCGTTGAATCCCATTTTATATATTATGTATTTATTTTTTTCTGTATTCGTTTTATTTTATTTCAATATTTCTTTCAAAGGCTGCTCCATTGCTCCCGTAGGAGGTCTGATGCGTAAAATATGTGAAACAGTAGGTGCTATTTCTGTTGCCTTTATTGTTCGTCTTATTCTTTCAGGCTTCACACCCGATCCGAAAAATATTACCGGACAGATAACAGCATTGTTTCTCGAAACTTTTGTTTTGAAAGATTCGTCTTGCTCGTTTACTATTCTGTAACCGGGCTGAATCTCTACAAAAAGGTCGCCGGAAGATTCTACTGTATATCCGTTCTTGTAATATTCCATCACAGAGTTCCATTCGCCATGGCGCAACTGATGAGAGGTATATACATCCTGAACACCCGAAAATTCGGAGACAAATTCTGCTGCTTTTTGCTGCACTTCTTTCAATGACAGCTCCTTACTCTCTATATGTTTACGATTGAGGTATATCTGCCCTTTATTGAATTTATCCACCCATTGCCCTTCGCCATATATCGCCATCAGATACATGTTAAGCAGAGCCTCGCAACGATTCACATAAAATGTTCCGAAATCAGGATAAACCTTATTGGGTTGATCTGAGTAGTTATAATATCCTGTCGAAGTAATAAAGAATAAGGCATTTTGCAATCCGACCTTTTTATCAACCTCGTCAATCAGTTTTTCCATTTGCCTGTCGAGGCGTGCATATAGATCTTGTATTTCTGTCGAATAATCGCCACATTCGGGATAACCGCCTGCATAGAAAGTCAACCCTAAGAAATCTGGAGTTGTTCTCTTGCCCATCTCTGCATTTTCGAGCATCTTAACCGAGATATCCAATACACTTTGATTGGCAAGTGGCGAATACTTGAAAAGTTTATATGTATTCTTGTCTGTGCCGAAAGCATGCTGAAAAGATGCTGTACTCGACACATAAGGCAAGGCGTTGTATGAAACACCATCAAGTGGCGTCCACGATTTACCCCATCCCCGTACAATATTTGAATTGTTGACTCTGTTTTCCTGATCAACAGCCCAATAAAAAGTAGGTCGTAGATGCCCATTGTCCGGTATGATCATCGATCCAGAAAGCACAATTTGCCGACCGACCGCCAACACCCAAAGCCTGAGAAGCGTCGATAGCAAACACATAAGCATCAGACATTCCTGCCGATGCAGCTTTCAGTTCATCTACTATATTCGATGTTTTCAGAGTCAATGGAGACAGCTTTTCCTGAGAGTAATTACCGAGATATTCATTATCGCCATAGGTAAACTCTTCCTGTCCTTTCTTGACAATATACCGCGTTCGCCCTATAACATTGTGATAATACGGTGTTGTACCCGTGTATATGGTTGCCACCGCCGAGGCGTCATCAACATTCGGATAATCAAATTTCAGATTGTCGTATACAAGCCCTCCATTCATCAGCCGCTTAAAGCCCCGCTCTCCGAATGAGTGTTTGAACAGTTCAAGATAATCCCCCCTCAGTTGATCTATCGTTATTCCAACCACAAGTTTCGGCATTTCGTTTGCCGGCACTTGAGCCTGTACTGATACTACCGTTAAGGCAGCTATAAGGGATGTTATTAATCGAGTCATTAAATTTTTCTCACGTACTAAACAGAAATTTTCTACTTCTTTACTTTCCTTGTTATCACATTTGCACCCGATCTGACACAAAGAGTGATTATATATGGGACAAAAGCGATACTTAATTGCTGTGGGATCAAACACCATGCCAAAAGGAACAAAAGTAGCAGCACAAAGTTAATAAAATGATAATAACAAATCCATTTTTGAGCCGGTTTTACAAAAAATAAAAACACGACAACGAGTTGCAATGGATTTAACCACACCAAATTCCAATTGGGGGTCATGCTCGGATGTATTGATAAATACATAAGGAAGAAGATAATACATCCTCCTATTCCCGCCACAGAGAACAATAAGGTATCGAAAATGCGCCCGCCAATCTGCCACCTCCCCTTGATATTCAATAAGGTAATAACTAATGTTATCATCAAAACGAAGCATCCCACCAAGAATGGCGCATCAATTGCACCCTTAGGTGTTAAGTCGAGTTGAGTTTCAAGCAAATCGTTTTCGTGTATGACCAACGGCGTACCGTCCTCAAATGTCGCGCTCCGAAAAGATTTTTCGAGATATGCCGGTATAAAGTCTTTTTGCCAAGAGGTTATCGGTTTATCGGCATCATTACCGATGATTATGTCAATACCAAACCGTCCCCACGGATCAACGTTTGTACATTCACGCAACAAATCGCGATATGTCAGCACCTCTGCCGACTCTTCATACTGCACTTTGCGACCAATATTGTCGAATATGACATCACGAGCTTTCGTTGAACAATTATTGTACAAGAAATTGTACAGATAGACTTGGTTTTCGGGCTGAATATTATCTATAAGTGCCGCCCAAACACTTTGCTTTTCATTTTCAGTAAGATTTAAAACCTGTTCACGTATTCCTCGTTCGTTGTATTGATAGTCGAAAAGGAAATATTTAGTAGATATTCCGTCCACCTTGTAATATGTCTCGCCTTTTACGAAACGATATACAAATCGGGCTTGTGATGCTCCAAAATCAAACAATCCATAATTGAAAGCAACATCCACGCCTATCGAGTCATCTTTCACTCGAAGAGCTGTGTGCCCAAAGAGAGTATATATATCCGAATCGGAAGGAGAACATGTCAATAAACTAATCTGAGCACCTCCGCTCAGAAGCTTAGCTTCGACACGCCGACTACTTTCCTGTGCTGCTGTTTCGGAAAGAAACGCGGTAGCGATGAAAAGTAATACCAAAACTGTCAGATTTCTCATTCGTTATACTTCTAAGGCTCCTACTAAATCTTTCACTGAGGCTATATTATTCTTATCAAGATATGCGGCTATGCCATCTACCACCTTAGCGGCGATTGTCGGATCTATAAAATTGTATGTTCCTATCTGGATAGCTGACGCTCCTACCAACATAAATTCGATAGCATCTTCCCAGCATGATATTCCACCCATACCTATTATCGGAATCTTTACAGCATTATACGTCTGCCACACCATACGCAATGCCACCGGTTTTACACACGGACCAGACAAGCCTCCTGTTATTGTCGAAAGACACGGTTTGCGTTTATTGATATCAACTGCCATTCCGAGCAATGTATTAATCAAAGATACGGCATCTGCTCCGGCTCCTTCTACCGAACGAGCTATCTCTGTTATATCGGTTACGTTCGGAGACAATTTCACGATCATGTTACGATTCCAAACTTTACGGACAGCCTCAGTAACCTCTGCTGCACTTTTTGCGCATGTGCCAAAAGCCATCCCGCCTTCCTTTACGTTAGGACAAGAGATGTTTAGCTCAATAGCCGGAATTTTATCTAAATCGACCAACTTTTCGGCACATTTTACGTAATCTTCGACTGTAGAACCCGATACATTTACGATAACATTTGTATCAATGTCTTTAATCTCCGGGTATATGTTAGACACAAAGTAGTCTACACCCTTATTTTGCAGTCCCACAGCATTTAACATGCCTGATGGCGTCTCTGCCATACGTGAATATGGATTCCCTTGACGTTCGTGAATAGTCGTTCCTTTTACAAAAACACCCCCTATTCGCGATAGGTCAAAAAAGTCCGAAAACTCTTTTGCATACCCGAATGTACCCGATGCAGTCATCACCGGGTTCTTTAACTCCAGTTTACCTATGTTTACTCTTAGCTTATCCATGTCAACTTTTCTATATTAAATACGGGCCCCTCTTCGCATACACAAATATTCCCTTCGCGTGTGTTTTCAACACAACACAAACATACTCCAAATCCGCATGCCATAAGGTTTTCGAGGGATGCCTCACATGTTATTTTTTCACTATCAGCATACTTGGCTATTGCGACCATCATTGGCTTGGGTCCACAGGTATAAATTGTGTCAATTCCACCCTTTTCCAACACCGAATGATTAGTTACATAGCCCTTTTCACCATAACTTCCGTCTTCGGTGGTACAATATACTTCTCCATATCGAGAAAGCTTATCCAATTGTAACAAATCGGTCTTCGAGCGAGCACCAATAAGGAAAGATGGTTGGTATCCCCTTTCTCTCAGATATGCTCCCCAAAACAATATGGGAGCAATACCAACTCCCCCTCCTATCAACATGAGTTTCGATTTCTTGTCAGATGGCAGAGTGAAGTAGTTACCGAGAGGCAAAAGCAGATTCAAGATATCTCCCTTGCGGGCTTCACACATTTTCTTTGTACCCTCTCCTACTTTCTGAACTAATAACCACAATTCGTTCTTTTCCTTATCCCAAAAATTGATAGAAATAGGACGACGGAGAAACGTTTTAGGCGAATCATCCACTTTTACTTGGACAAATTGCCCCGGATACATCTCCGGAAGCGCACTTCCATCTGTGGTAGTAAGTTTTATAAGGCTGTAATTCTGGTTTAGCTGCGTACTCTCCGTAACAACCAAATCAAGCATCGTTTTCATGTACGTATATCTTATAATAAATTGATTAGAATATTCTTTTAATTTCAGACCCAAAGGTACAAAAAAGATTATTATAATGATGCAAGAAATGCCTTATAGCGATACTATGCAGACAGCCTGATAATCAGTACATGATAGGCAAACACAATTACGCATATATTTTATCAATAAGCTTTTTGGGTGCTGAAATAAAACAATATCTATTTCTGCGTGTTGATAATAATGAAACAATAAATGATTACAATTTATGAAAAAAGTAACTCTTATAACGATCTTTGCAATGCTTAGCGGAGCAATAATGATATATGCAGGAGAAAAACTTAATAATACTAACTTAAAAAAAAATAACATTATGAAATTTGAACTTATCAAGTTGCCATATGCAACAAATGCTTTAGAACCGGTAATCAGTCAACAAACTATAGAACTTCATCATGGTAAACATCTTCAAACATATGTAACCAACCTGAACAATTTAGTACCAGGAACTAAGTTTGAAAACGCAGACCTTGAAACGATTATAAAAGAAAGTGATGGAGCTATCTTCAATAATGCAGGGCAAATACTCAATCACGACATATATTTCACGTCATTCAAGGCGAATGGCGGTGGAGAACCAACAGGGAAGTTAGGAGATGCTATCAAAGCTCAATTCGGTTCATTCGAAGCATTCAAAAAAGAATTTACAGATGCCTCAATATCTCTGTTCGGGGCGGGATGGGCTTGGCTTGCAGCAGATAAAGAAGGTAAATTGGTAATTGAAAAATATGCAAACGGTTCAAATCCTGTTGTGAAAGGCCTGAAACCAATTCTTGGATTCGACGTTTGGGAACATGCATATTATCTTGATTATCAGAACAGAAGAGCCGACCATGTGGGCAAGCTGTGGGACATCATAGATTGGGATACAGTAGGAAAAAGATACTAAGATCAACGACTCAGAATATATTTTCGTTATTATAGCAAAACAGGCTATTCCTCAGTGGAGTAGCCTGTTTTTATTTATATAAAATCCTATTGGTTATCTAAGGCATGTCGGGCAATTTATAGCCATTACGATATGTATGCTTCATCAATTCCTGCGCAAAGGCATACTCCGGCTCATTTTCCGAAATATTGGAAAACTTCATATTTACGGCGTCCCACAACAACTCTTTATCAATCTTTTGTAGCCTAACAGCTGCCACTCCGGCAACAACCATTTCATTCAAAGGTCCTGCAACATCAAAATCAGATACAGGTTTGAGTCTGCTATCTGCGCTTTCTTTGCATGCTCGCACCCAATCCATTTCATGGCTTGTAGGTATAACACGGCTTACCGAAGGCACTTTTATTTCTTTACCCGAAAGCAGTGAAACTCTATTTGCGAATATCAGCGTGTCTTTTGTTCCATAATAGACTGTTCCCCCATCGCCCCACTTAAAATCGGCAGGAAGCCCCTTCGGACGAGGTGGTTTCAATCCTCCATCATACCAATTGAGCATAACTTCAGGGTAATTTACTTTGCCAATCTTTCCACGCTGAGGAAAACGGAAAGTAACCATCTCCGACGACGGTGCACTTTCAGGAAAAAGGCGAGTAGATGTAGCCTGTACCGATGTTGGCGTTCCCAACTTCAATGCATTATAGATCGGATGGAAAATATGGCAAGCCATATCTCCTAATGCCCCTGTACCGAAATCCCACCATCCACGCCAGTTCCACGGATGATAAGCTTTGCTGAAAGTGCGTATCTCTGCCGGCCCGAGAAACAAATCCCACCTTAATGTACTTGGCACCGCATCAACTCTTGTCGGTCGCTCTAATCCTTGCGGCCATAGAGGACGATTGGTAAACGCATCCACTTGATAAACGTCTCCCAATATACCTGACGCAACAACATCCTCAGCCTGCCTGAAACCGGCTTCCGAAGCACCTTCGTTGCCCATCTGGGTAGCAACCTTGTATTTCTGTGCAAGTTTAGTTAACAATCGAGATTCGTACACAGAATGAGTTAATGGTTTCTGAAGGTAAACATGTTTTCCCATCGTTATTGCATCGGCAGCTGTCAACGCATGCGTATGATCGGGCGTAGCAATAACTACGGCATCAAACTCTTTCCCTATCTGGTCATACATCTCCCGATAATCCCAGAACTTCTTCGCTTGCGGAAATTTATCAAAAGCCTTCTTCGCGTATTCCCAGTCCACATCGCACAGAGCCACAATATTCTCTGAACTCATGTTCTGCAAATTAACGAATCCTTTGCCTCCGACTCCTATTCCGGCAATATTCAACTTATCGGATGGTGCTTTGTAACCCGCTGATTTTCCGAGTATAGTACTTGGTACAATGGTTAATCCGGCTAAACCGAGTGCGCCTGTCTGAATAAATTTTCTTCTTGAAATGTCTTTCTCCATGGTATAAGGTATTTGGTTCTATATAGTGAATTTTTGTGTTGCCAACCTCAAATATAAGTATTTTATTATAAGACAGATAGATAACTTCACAAAAAAAAGGATGTCGTACGGCATCCTTTTACTAAAAAACTCTGGAATTAATTATTATAACTCGCCTTTATCTTCTATAAATATTTTTTTAGCCACTTTGCCCACTATACGGGTCGTAACCGCATCGAATGATGCACCTACAACGCCTCCAGCAATAGGTAGAGCCTTCGCCAATGAAGACATACTCTTTTCGGTAAGCTTTGCAGCAACCTTCAATGCCAGTTTCTCGCCAACCTTCAATCCGATATCTTTCAACAGCTCTTTAGCACCGTTTCCCACCATGCAGATATATACCATCGAACGCACTTTATCACTGTTCACATCATGTCCACCCATATGTGCAATAGCTGTTATCATCCTTATTTGCATATATATAACACTTGCCACATTAACCGGTACAGTCAGAGGCATTGTCATCAACCCTCCCAAGCCCAAGGTAAAACCACTTGCTGCCGCTTTGGCTGTTTGCCATCTGATGAGAGAATCGATCTGCTGATCTAAAGTTCCTTTTTCAGCCATATAGCTGTCTGCTAAAGTGTATGCCGAGTCCACACCACCAAATCCGGATAAGGCTTTCCCATATGCCCAGTCCATTGTCTTGGCTATCAACCCTTTATTTATGTTTTCTTTCATTGCTGTTCTGTTTCGTGTACATGTATTGAGAAGTACAAATACCATGCTAAAAATAAAAAAAGCGTTCTATTTCATAACAAATAGAGCGCCTTTCGATAATGTGGTTCACTTAATTCACTTCTAAGAGTTGACCCAGTTTCTCAGGATTCAGATTCATTGCTATTATTTGTCCATTTTCATTCAACAAATAGTTCTGAAACCCATTTTTCAACCATTCACGGTCAACTAATTCTTTTTGCATACTGCTGTCGACCCACAATTGAAGACTTGCGTCAATCTTGTCTAATACAACAGTCTTTTCGAATACCGACTTGCTTTTATCTAAGGACATGGATACCATCTTCACCGGATATGATTTTTTCTCCATTACATTGGCGAAAATCACATTATCTCTGTGTGAATCGGCATCATACGCTGCCCAAAAATTGACAAATACTTTATGTCCTCGCAAATCAGATAATTGAATTTTTTCTCCTGTACTGTTCCGAAGACCGTACATTTCAGGAAAAAAGTCTCCCGGACGAATAACCTCCGAAAGCTCAGTTGTTCTTGACGAATAGGATGTTAACCCGATAAAGGCAAATCCCAATATCAAGAAGAACTTTAAATACTTCATAAAATAAACTTTTAGTTACAACTATCCTACTTATCCTCACTTTTTCTCAAAACAAAGATAAATAGGCTCCCAAGTCTTGGGAACCCGCATGCTGTTTCTACGCTTAGATATTTCATACGGCTTTGAGGCGCAAAGATAAGACTTTTTTTCTAAAATGAGAAAATGAAAGTTAATTATCAGCATATTAGCATTATATAACAACTATTAATGACCTTTATTAACTACTGCCACCATAACTTTTAAGATTCACAACATTCGCTCTCTTAAATTGTTTATTTATCTTTATCACTGAATTAGCATCATGAAATATCTTCTCATAACATTAGGCATAATATCGTTGGGCTTGGGCTTGTTAGGCATTGTAACACCCGGACTTCCCACTACTCCATTCATACTCCTTACCGGTGTGCTATTTGCCAAAAGCTCGCCAAAACTACATAAGAAACTACAAGACAATAAATTAACAGGAAGCTATCTGAACAGGATGAAAAATGGTGTAGGGATAAAAACACGCATATTTTCAATTACTTTTATGTGGTGTATGGTTTCTTTCACAGCATTTTATGTCTTCGACTATGGAACCATGCGATTCGTTATGATCGGATTAGGTGTTATCGGTACGATTGCTCAACTGCTTGTTCTGAAAAAGAAGAAAAACAAACCAGAAACTATATTAGTAGATAAAACAACCCCAAAATGAAAGTTACATTACTCACAATAGGAAAAACTGATGCCGGATACTTTGTTGAAGCCATAAATGAATATACTAAACGCCTGACTCACTATATTCCTTTCGAGATTCAGATTATACCGGATATAAAAAACACAAAGAAGCTAAGCGAGGAACAGCAAAAAGAACAGGAAGGAGACTTGATTTTGAAGAACTTACAAGCCGGCGATTACATAGTTCTCTTAGACGAAAAAGGAAAAGAATATACCTCTATGCAGTTTGCGACATACATGGAGAAAAAAACTATAAATGTGGCTAAACGTCTTATTTTCATTATCGGAGGCCCTTACGGATTCTCCCAATCGGTATACGACAAGGCAAATGAAAAACTAACATTATCGAAAATGACATTTACACACCAAATGGTTCGTCTGGTATTTGTAGAACAGTTATATCGGGCAATGACTATTATCAACAATGAGCCTTATCATCACGAATAAGACTTTTTATCTGTTAAGCATTTCTGTTCAAGATATTTGACAAAAAAAAAGGCAACAAAAGAAAAACACATGCTAAAGTGTTACTTTTGTTACCTTTATATATTTAGATCGCTTTAGTTCAATACCTTATACTTGTCTCCCGTTTCTTTCACTACTCTCTCATAATATTCTTTCGGATAGCCGACTCTGTTAGGAGAAGACACTCCTCCATGTTCGTTACGGATAAATTTTCCGTCTTTTTCTTTACGAACAACCCCATCCATATACTTGATTAACATGAACTCTCCAAGTTTTTTCCATTCTCCAAATGCCAATTGGGCTTGTTCATTACTGTACTGTGTTAGGTATTCCACAGCCCTCTCAGGGCGCTCGTTATATAGTTTTAGAGCCTGACTTGCAATCGCTTCCTGGTCTGCGATGAACTTATCTTCAAGTTCTTTCTGCACTTTTTTCAAGTCGGGGTGCATATAGTTATATTTAGCATATACCATATTAGAAACCCAGTTGTGAATCCAAAACGAAGAAGTCCATGAGAAGTTATACATATCTCCATTTCCCACTTTAAAGCATTCAGGAATAGAGGTCATAGCAGAAAACATTGGCGTGAAAACTGATTGAGCCGCGTCATCTACACCAAACCACAGAATACCACCCACAGGAGCCGGCAACCATGAACGCATCTGAGCCACGAATGTAAAGGCCGTCTGCTGCGTTGCTATCGGACGTTCGTTGCAATACTCCAAAGAATCAACTTTCCAGGTAAGAGGAGCCCAACGGTATGGCGATTCGAACGGTCCGGCACCGATATCATATCTCCAGTCCAACTCTGTATCTTCGTAGTGATCTCTCATCATTTCTTGCAAATCTGACAATGAAAGTTTTCTGTCTGCCTTGATATACAGAGGCATTGGTTCGTGAGTTTCTCCTTTAGCATATGTTACAAACTTTGCCATATCCTTGTTGTAGCGATTAAAGAAGCTCCATACGCGAGCTTCGCAGAAGCGTTGACCACCAAAATCGAGTGGATTATAAGCCTTAGCAAAGCTGAAATCGCTGTCTTTTCCTGTAAAATAACCCTTAGATCGGGCGAATGAAATTACGTCTTTCGAATAGATGCAGTTCTCTGCGTCATTCAACGGAAATTGCTGTATGCGAGCTTGATTAGCATGCGCACTAACACAATCATCAGGAATTCTGATAGCAACCCATACAGCTCCTTTATTTCCTTCCCCTTTACCAATCATTTCCATAACCCAAACCTCATTAGGATCGGCAATAGAAAACGATTCTCCACCACTATAATAACCATATTCAGTAACAAGTTCAGTCATTACTTTTATCGCCTCACGAGCTGTTTTTGCGCGTTGTAGAGTAATATAAATAAGGCTTCCATAGTCTATAATCCCCTTGGGATCAGCCAATTCCTCTCGACCGCCAAATGTTGTTTCGGAAATAGCTAATTGATGTTCATTCATATTTCCTACCACATTGTAGGTTTGCTCCACTTGTTTAATTTCGCCCAGATACTTGTTGGTATCCCATTCATGCACTTTCAGCATCTCGCCTTTAGCATATTTGGCTGCCGGCCAGTGGTATAATTCTCCATACAGGGCATAGGAGTCGGCAGAATAAGTTATCATCGTAGAACCATCCACAGATGCTTTTTTACCAACTAACAGATTTGTACAAGGGTAGACCGCCTGAAAAACCCAAGCCAAGCAGAATGTCATTAAAAGAATTCTTTTTTTCATCCTTCAATAAAAATTTAGTTATGATATATTCAAATTATTAGGTCTTCTTTTACAATTTCTACTCTATAAGAAATTTCAAAATTTATCTATAAAGAGAAACGCATATTCAAATATCGCATTCTCGTGGAGATAATGTGTAAAGATAAAAATTTTCATGTCAATAAGGGTATTAAATTAATAGAATGTCAAATTGGCATGTATAGTCTTGTAGATTCGCCAATAGTATACATTTCTATTTTAACGCAAATACACACAAAAGGAAACTAAAGCATGCTCGATTTACAGATGAATTGCGACCATACAATTATATACGATATTGGTTTGATGAGATAATATACATCTCTATATATGACTAAATACCTATATTAATAGTATATTACACCTTATATATCAGCTAATTGTAGATAAAAAAAGAACCGATACTTTAGATATCAAACGAGTATCATTCGTAAGTACTTATTATCTACTTTAAGAAGGCTATATAAATAGAATATAAGACATATTATCAACCAAATGCATCAACAAACAAAAGCAATACTTTATCTTGCTATGCCCCGTTTTACAAAAGTATCGCATATATAATATACAAACCCATCTCTTTGATATACATTAATACAATACACTTTTGTTTGCTAATATAAAAAAGTATATTTACTTTTGTTCTATATAATATATCTTTGTAATATGGAATTATCTGATAGAATTAAGACAATAATGGATAGCGAACAGCTCACGCCGTCGGCTTTTGCTGATTCGTTACAAATTGGTAGAGCTGTAATATCGCATATATTGAATGGTCGCAACAATCCGAGTCTGGATGTAGTAACTCGTATTTTATCGAAATATCCACATATAGCACCCGAATGGTTGTTGCAAGAAAAAGGTAGTATGTATAAAGATGAGGAAAGTTCGTCGGGATACAATCCCCAACCCGATTTATTCTCTCAAAATCAAGAAAACACGACCAAAGTATCGGAAACGATTAAAAATCGGATTTTCACAGAGATTAAGCCTACTCAAAACGAGACATTAAACACTAATAATGAGCAATGTACCTCAACGAAAGTCGTAGACAAAAAGGTTGTCAAAATAATAATATATTACTCAGACAACACATTCGAAGCATTTGATACAGCAAATAAAATGATTTGAATGTTAAAAGCTACAAGCCTTTCGTTTGTTCGATGATATCAATAGCAGAATGGAGCACTTCGCTTTCGTTTTTGTCTGTCATGTTTATCCAGAATATGCCATCGTCTTTTTTAAACCAAGTCATCTGCTTTCGTGAGTAGATTCGTGTGTTTTGTTTAATCTTGTCTATTGCAAAGTCTAATTCCCACTCTCCATCAAAGTATTTGAAAAGTTCCTTATATCCGACAGTATTCAGCGAATTGAGGTGTCGTTTCGGATATACTTTTTTGGCTTCGTCAAGCAAGCCCTCTTCTATCATCATATCCACACGTTTATTTATACGGTGATACAACTCGTCCCGATCTCGCATAAGGCCGATTTTGACAATATTGAATGGTCGCTCTTTGACTGTATTAGTCCGTAGCGAAGAATACGGTTTACCGGTTGTCAGGCATATTTCGAGAGCATGAATAACCCTCTTATAATTCTTCAGGTCAACCTGATTATAAAACTCTGGATCAAGCACCTTCAGTTGTGCCCTGATAGGGTCAAGTCCTTCTTTTTCAAATGTATCATAAAGTGTTCGCCGTATTTCCGGATCCACATCAGGAATGTCGTCAATTCCCTTACACAAGGCATCTATATATAACATAGAACCACCTGTAGCAACAACGACATCACTCTTCTGATGCAAACGTTCTACGACTCTCATGGCATCACTCTCAAACTGGCTCGCACTATAATAGTCCTCAAGGTCGAGTATGCCTATAAAATAATGCTCGACCACACCCAACTCTTCTTTTGTTGGTGCGGCCGAGCCTATTTCTATTCCTCTATATATCTGCCTGGAATCGGTAGAGATAATTGCACTACCGTAGTGTGATGCCAATTGCAGGCTCAATGCTGTTTTACCTACTCCGGTAGGACCAAGTAAGACAACTAAATATTTCATTACAAAGCTCCTTCTCTGTCAGACAATGAAGATCCGTTATTGTCTAATTCATCGAATCCGTCAAGATCTAATTCGTCGACATCATATTCGTCTTCGCCATAGAAGTTCTCTCCTGTATCGATAGATGTGGCTGTTAAAGTCTTCTCAAATGCATCAAAGTCCACAGTCTGCTCAGGGGCATCGCCCACCGATCGCGTGCAAATAGCTTCATCAAGGTGTTTACCTGTTATTATCTCACGCAACTCCATAAAGAAAGCCCTTTCAGTAAGATAATCAAACATGTACAGCAATTTCTGTTTCTCGTCTTCAAGGAAATCATTCAACACCGATTCTTCCATTACGTAAGAATCTTCATCCGAACTTGTATCCATCTCAACCAGAGTAATTTCTCTTTCTTTTGTCCAATCATCAGCGCAAATAAAAAATGAAGACATATTAACATCTTTGTAATCAACAGATTTTACAATAGCATTATGCAAATCTAAAAATGTTGCTTCTGCATCTATTTGTATCTCGCGGATGAAATCATCCACCTCATCAGACAATATTAAAAATCGGAATACCATATCTTCTAACTTTGATTTTTTGATTTGTATACTCAAAAGTAATAATTTTTTTTATATCAAATACACAATCGCCCCATGTGTATAGAATAATATATCGCACCACTACTAAAAAACAAAAGCCTAACATATGTTGTCAGGCTTTCATATTCACATATAGTATTGTTAATCAAATCATAAAATGTAAACGATTCTGTATATTTACCTCCGCTATACCACCATCAATATCTAAATAAAGAATATTCATGTGCGGATAAATTTCCTTAATCCGTTTCTCCACCCCTTTTGCAATCACATGATTTGCGATGCATCCGAAAGGCTGAATGCAAACCACTTTATTTACTCCTTTGCGAGCATAATGAGCTATCTCGCCGGCTATCAGCCAACCTTCGCCAAACTGATTAGATAGATTCAATATCTCTGATGCAGCCTCTGCTTTGGCATATATAGATTCTGAAGGTTCGAAAAATTTGAAGTTTTTCAATATCTTTTCCGATTTTCTGACCTTCCAGTTGATATATTTCCAAATCAAGGGCTTCAATGATTTTTCCCAAATAGTCGGTTCATCGGTTGTTCCGGTTGCAGCATTTACCTTGTCATTGACAAAAAATTGTGTAAGGAAATCCAATAATGGCGGCGTATCAACTTCCACATTTTGTGAGCGTAACCACTCGGAAATATTGGCTTGAGCATAATTGTTATACTTAACAAATATCTCGCCGATCAATCCTACCCTCGAATATTCAATGTCATGAATCGGCACAGCATTAAAGTCCTCCACAGCCTGTTTCATCAGTCGAAATAACGTTTTCGGATCATTTGCCTTGACTGCATCGATACCCCTTTCTATATAGAAGTCGAACACATCTTTCGAAGCATTTATTTTTTTCTCCCTTACCGAAATAGTGTTGTGCATTTGCTGAAGTGCGTCTCCATAAAGGACAAGAGGAACAGCTATTTTAGCTAACTTTTTCCAAGGTATGCTAAACTGACATTCTCCATTCTGATATGTTTCTTCCGAGTTGAGTGCTACAACCGGAATATCTGTAAATCCGGCATTGAGTAATCCGGTCTTTATCTGCGCAATATAGTTTGTCGCACGACATTGTCCTCCCGTTTGAGTGATGGCAACAGCCACATTGTTAAGATCATATTTACCTGATTGCAGAGTGGTTATCATATCTCCCAGTACAAGCGTAGACGGATAACACACCTCATTATTTCCATACATCAATCCCGCATCAGCAGATAGCTTGTTCGACTTTGGCAGGTTCTCAACTTTCAAGCCAAGCAAATCGCCTAAAGCCGG
This sequence comes from uncultured Dysgonomonas sp., assembly GCA_937875275.1. GTDB lineage: Bacteria > Bacteroidota > Bacteroidia > Bacteroidales > Dysgonomonadaceae > Dysgonomonas. The sequence goes on from CALNCC010000131.1 coordinate 15,853, forward strand.
AGCAAACGGATTGAGAAAATCGGCTAACCAAGGAATCAATATTGTTTTGTCGGTATCAGCATTTGTAAACGGAACATCATATCCTTGGTATTCTTCTTTCTGTAAAACTATATTTTTACTTGCTTTCAATGATTCAACCAACGAACGTAAACGAAGCCGAACCGAACCCGGACTTGCTATTTCATCTATTCTCAGCACAGTTATGTTCTTTCCGGCAGCCCTCAGCACATCTCTCGTCTCGTCCATAAAGAAGGAATCGGGACCACAGCCAAACGAATTTAGTTGTATTAGCTGAACATTATTCGGCAACTTGGCAACCTCCATCGCTGCTTGCACTACACGATTGGGGTATGACCATTGAGATATAATATTCAGTTTGCTGAATCCTTCACTTTCAGGCTTGCGGAAGACATCGTCGGTAAGCACCATAATGCCCAAATCGGATAATATCTGACCTACTTTCTGGTGAATAAGCGGATCGGCATGGTATGGTCTACCCGCCACAATGAACACAGATTCTCCTGTCTCTACGGCTTTGTCTAACAACTCTTTCTGAAAATTATATAATTCAGCTTTCGACTTGTTTTTTTCTTGTTGTGCCTTATCCAGTGCCTTTTCGAATGTTTTTTTGGAAACTCCTATTTTCGATACATAATCATAACAACCTTTATATAAAACCTTATCGTTGCGGAAGTTGATTACCGGATTGTCGAATACAATACCATATCTGCTCTCCGGATCAATGGAACTGCGTACAACATCGGGGTAACCACTCACTACGGGGCAGTTAAACGAGTTCAAAGCTTTATCAAACTCCTTTTCTTCCTTTGGCACAAGCGGATAGAATATACGGTCGACCTTTTGGTCTATCAAAGACAAGATGTGCCCATGCACCAGCTTTGCCGGGAAACAAATATTGTCAGACATCACGCCACCCACTCCTTTCTGATAGAGAGGGTAAGTCGACTCCGGCGACAAACTGACATTGAAACCACACTCGCTTAGCAATGTATGCCAAAATGGATAGTTTTCAAACATGTTCAGCACACGAGGGATGCCTATCGTACGTCCTTTCACTATATTGTCCGGATTACCCGAACGCTTAAACAGTATTTCATTTTTTCTGTCAAAGGCATTATAGCCTTTCTTTTGCTGAGACTTGTTGAAGAATATCTTTTCACATTTATTACCTGCATAACAAATGTTTCCATTCTCAAATCTGAATCTCAATACTGAACACAGATTGGTACACCCTTTACACGTAAATTCGCGTGTATCAATATCATTGGTGTCAAACAAAGCAGCCTCGCCGACAAATGTCGATTCGTGTATGTTCTTATCATATAATTTCTGAGAATATAATGCAGCTCCCAAAGCTCCCATCAATTCGGGATTGTCAGTTGAACTAACTGATTTTCCCGACAGCATTTCCAACGTTCTGTATACGGCATCGTTGCGAAAAGTTCCTCCCTGAACGACAATATTGTCGCCAAGTACATTGAGATTAGATATTTTAAGAACTTTGTATAAACAGTTCTTTACAACTGAATATGCTAACCCGGCGGCGATATCATCATTCCCTGCATTATCACGCAGCGACTGCTTTACCTTCGAGTTCATAAACACTGTGCAACGAGACCCCAAATCGCTCGGATATTGAGCCAGACAAGCCATCTTAGAGAAATCCTGCAATGGAATCGCCATCATCGATGCAAAGTTTTGAAGAAACGAACCACATCCCGCAGAACAGGCTTCATTCAGTTCGATATTGGATATTACTCCATTCGTGATAAATATAGATTTAATATCCTGACCACCAATATCTAATATAAAAGACACATTCGGGTCAACATATTGAGCACCCGATAGATGCGCCATAGTTTCTACAATACCATGATCGAGCCCTAATGCCGATTTTATCAAGTCTTCACCATACCCGGTTGCTGCCGAAGAAAGAAAATTCAAGAACTTATTTTCTGTTTCGGCTTGTTGATAAAGCACCCTCAAACCCTCAATCACTTTCTTAAGCGGATTCCCCTCGTTGTTTGAATAGAAGCGGAAAAGGATATTATTCTCCTTATCCATTACTACGATCTTCGTTGTGGTCGAACCCGAATCAATACCAAGAAAACAATCTATTTTCTTTTCCTTATATTGAGATAAATCTTTAAAATTCAGCTTTTTGATATTTCTCTTTTTCAACCACTCACCATATTCCTTTTCGTTGTCAAACAAAGGCGGCAGTGCCTCTTCTCTATTATTTGATGTCGTTACAGACAATTCTTCGATTAGAGATGGCAGAGAAAATACCGGCTGATCCTCCTTCTTGTACAAAGCAGCGCCCCATGCCGGAAAAAACTCCCCATTATCGGGCATAATAAAGTCTGAATCAGAAAGACCCAATACCTCCCCGAAGGCTTTGCGTAATGCCGGAATAAAGGTCAGCGGACCTCCGATACACAATACTTTCGGCTCCACATCGCAACCGCGAGCAAGCGTAGTTACAGACTGTAAAGCAACGGCATGCAAGATAGACGCAGAAATATCCGAAACTGAGATATTACGACTTATCAGATTCTGTACGTCCGTCTTTGCAAATACTCCACATCGCGAAGCAATAGGATATATTTTATCATATTTCATCGCTTTTTCGCCCAGTTCTTCAACCGATATATTCATCAGACTTGCCATCTGATCGATGAAAGCGCCCGTCCCTCCGGCACAACTACCATTCATTCTGATATCGGGATGGCGACCATCTTTCAGGAATACCATCTTGGCATCTTCACCACCAAGATCGATGATAGTATGAGACTCCGGATACGAACTCTTTACGGTCTCGATTGCTGCTACGATCTCTTGAATGAATGGAATGCCCACACGCTCTCCCACCCCCATTCCGGCTGATCCTGTGATATTTATCTTAAATGTGGCATCAGTGTATTTTTTATTGACAATCTCTAATTCTTCGACAAACGATTGCTGAATATTGGCATGATGGCGACGATATATTTTATAAAGAATGTCTTTATCTTCATTTAGTATAACAATTTTAATAGTAGTCGACCCAATGTCAACCCCCATCTTATATTGTTGTTTTGTATTCATCTTATATGAAATATTTTGTGTTGGAATATACTTTATTTACAAGGTTTCAAAGCATTTATCGTAAACTCGACAACATACTTTTCGTGGTTGGCAATCAACTCATCATACATATCTCTCGAAATATTCATCAAAGTCATAGCCATTTTGCCAAACATAAATGGGAACATGCACATTGACAATATATTAAGAAGAAAATCTGCGGCAGGCGTTTCTCTTATCACACCTTTTCGAGCTTCATCTTCTATCCGTTTGGCGATCTTTTCGAACGCTCCGTACGGGTTCCTATTTTTGATGCGATGCGTGAGTGCTTCCGGATTCAGGCTGACTTCATTCAGTATAAATGCCGCAATCTCAGGGTATTCGAACAATATATCATAATAGGCATGAATCCATTGTTCTATCAGTTCGAAGATGGGTTTGTCGGATGTTATTGTCTCAAATACTTTTTTGGTGAGAACATCTAATGCCTGCTCAAATATTATCTCGAACAGATTATATTTCGACTGAAAATAATAATTTACCATCGCTACATTTGTCTCCGATGCCTTAGCTATATCTCTCACACTCGTGCCTTTATAGCCATTTTTGATAAAAAGCCCTTGCGATTCTTTTAAGATGCGAGCCTTTACTTCTGATGATTCTTCGTTATTAAACATACGTTCTAAACAATTGTTTAAGACGCAAAAGTAACAAAGATTCCGATACTAAACAAGTGTTTAATGTCGGAAAACATTTCAGCTACAAAATCAAATGAAATTTTATAAACAGATAATGGAAATCTTTAAATTACATACTTCACTCACATAAATGTGGCAAGCAAGCAAGTTAACTAATCAAGCATCATCAGATCACTCATAATGCCATCTGAGATGAAGATCCCCTCTCGTGAAAAACGGACAAAATCGCCACTTTCAATCACATTACCGACGGCAATATATCGCGCTATATCTTTCGTAAAACGATTGTGTAACGTCTCCCCAAAGCATGCTTTTAGTTCCTTCATGTCGATTCCCCATGCGGTGCGCATCCTTGTCAGTATGTATTCATTGTATCGCGATTGTTGATTCAACACTTCTGTTTCTGCATCAGGCTTACCATTCTCTATCCCATCAATGTATTTCTTCAACGACGACACATTCCACGAACGACTTATCCCATTGTAGGAGTGGGCAGCAGGACCAAATCCCGCATATTTACACCCTTGCCAGTACGAACTGTTGTGGCGCGATATAAATCCCGGTTGTGCATAATTAGATATTTCGTAATGCTCAAATCCGGCATCTTTAAGCTGGTCTATCAATATCGAAAACATATCTACGCTCAGGTCTTCATCTACGGTTTGCACCTTACCTCTGTGCAATAAATCCATCAGAGGGGTATTGTCTTCGTAAATGAGATGATATGCTGATATATGCTGAACGCCTAATTGTATAGCTTTGTCTATGTTCGACAACCAACGCTCTTTTGTTTGCCGAGGGAGTCCATACATCAGATCGATACTTATATTGTCAAAGCCTGCATCTTGAGCTTTTTTTACAGCTTCAATAGCTTGTTGGGACGAATGCCTCCTTTTTAGAAAAACAAGCTCCTCGTCATCGAAACTCTGTATGCCGATACTCAACCGGTTGATAGAAGCCTGACGCAGCAGCGCAAGATACTCTTCATCAAGATCATCGGGATTGGCTTCGAGAGTAATCTCCGCCGTATCCGACACATCGAAGTGCTGCCGGACAGCATCCATTACACGAATCAACTGTTCCACAGCCAATTGCGAGGGTGTACCCCCACCCCAATAAATTGTTTCTACAATTTCGTTGTTCAGATAATTGTTGCGTAACTCTATCTCACGACATAGTGCTTGCAAATACCTGTCGGCAGACGTTTGATTGGTCTGTGTATAGAAATCACAGTAGACACATCGCGTCTTGCAATACGGAACATGTATATAGATTCCTGCCATTAGTCAGATTAATAGGCATACATCGAATCAATCAGATCTTTATATTTTTCGGCAATAAACTTACGTTTCAACTTCAAGGTATTGGTTAGTTCTCCTTTTTCCATGGTGAATGCTTCGGGCAACAAACGATATCTTTTTATTTTTTCATAAGGGGCAAAAGCGGCTTGCGTGAGTTCGATGCGAGCATCGAGCATGCGCAGGATATCTTTGTTTGCAATCAGATCTTCAATACCATCATACTTGATCTCGTGTTTGTCGGCATATGCCTTCAATGCGTCATAATTGGGAACAATCAGCGCACTCACAAATTTTCGTTCATTACCTATCGACGCAACAGTATCTATGTATTTATCCTCACTTACTTTTGTTTCTATTGCCTGAGGAGCAATATATTTCCCATTAGCAGTTTTGTACAGATCTTTTATTCGTTCGGTCATGAATAAGGTATCTCCTTCGAGCCTGCCTGCATCTCCGGTTCTGAAAAATCCATCTTCCGTAAATGATTTCTTCGTTTCTTCCGGTTTATTGTAATACTCGCGCATAACAGTTTTCCCTTTTACAAGAATTTCATTCTCTTCCCCGATCTTCACTTCGAGGTTAGGCATAATAGTTCCTATCGAATTGATAACAAATCCTGTCTCCGGGTAGAAACACACTGTGGCACTTGTCTCACTCAGTCCGTAACCGACCTCGATAGGAATATTTACCGACTGGAGAAATATATTTACCGAATCAGACAATGGTGCTCCGGCACAAGGGAATATTTTGCCTCGCTGGATACCGATCACAGATTTCAATACGTGAAAGATTGTATTATTATAGAGCCAAAATTTCACTTTTAGCCCGAGTGGAGGTGTAACTCCATTATTCTTATATTCCAGATTGTATTTGTGTCCAACCTTGATGGCATCGCCATACAACCATTTCATAAATCCTTTAGCCTCTCCGATTTTTTCATTCACACCGGCATATATCTTTTCCCAAAATCGGGGAACGCTACACATCGCCGTAGGACGAACCTGTTTAAGCGATTTTTGTATTTCTTGAGCATTCTGGTTCACGGCAACTATCATTCCCTTATGCAAACAGTAGTAACTCCACGCTTTCTCGAAAATATGTGCTAACGGGAGGAAGGACATAGATATATCCTTGTCGGTTACATATGGCAAACGTATATCATGAATGCGGAATACCTCTAAGAAGCATGAGTGTGGCAATACCACCCCTTTGGGTTCGCCCGTAGTGCCTGATGTATATATAATACAGGCAACGTCGGTTTCTTTGCGGTTTTTGGTTCTCACTCTGACCAACACTTCTGCTTGCGAGTTTTCGCCTATCGAAATGAAATCATCAAAATATACTGATGTTTTATCGTCGGGATGACGAACAACATTCTTATCATAGATAACCATCTTCTTCAACGAAGCTGTGTTCTGTTGAACCTTGTACGCATTGTTATATTGGTACTGTTCTCCTACGAAAAGAATTTCGATCTGAGCATCGTTGATTATATATTCAACTTGTTCTTGCGATGCAGTAGCATATATCGGAACCACCGAACATCTATTGCCATAAGCTCCAAACTCTGTCATCAGATATTGAGGCATATTCTGTGAATATATCCCTATCCTATCGTGTTCTTCAACACCTATCTCGGCCAAAGACCAAGCCGCCTTCATTATCTGCTTCGAGAACTTGCGCCACGAGATACTTCTCCATTTTTTCTCCGCATGATCTCTATATTTCAGAGCTGTGCGTTTTCCATATTTTAGAGCTTTCTTATGTGGCAATACTGCCAAATGGTAATAATTTTCTGACATTCTTCTATTCCTTTAGTTATACAAATATAAGAAAACAAGGGCGAGAATGTCCAAGTATATATTATTTTTGTATAAAAATTGTTGATAAATGGCAAATAAAGGGATGATGAGTCTGGCAAAAGATACTGTAATCTACGGATTGAGTAGCATTGTCGGACGATTTATAAATTGGTGCTTAGTGCCTCTGCATATGTATATTTTCACTGATCCGGCTGAATACGGAAAAGTGAGTTTCATATATGGATTTACTGCACTGTTTATGGTATTGCTTACCTATGGAATGGAAACCGGATTTTTTCGGTTCATGAATAAAAAAGACGAAGATCCCGATGTTGTGTATTCTACCTCGTTGATGTCGTTGGGTATTACGTCTTTGCTGTTTGTCTTGTTATCATTTACTTTTATAGATAACATTGCAGCATGGCTCGACAATTATGCCCACCACGATCATATACTGATGATGGTTGTCGTTGTCGCTTTCGATGCATTCTTGTGCATTCCCTATGCATATCTCAGACATATGAAACGTCCTGTTCGTTTTATGACAATACGAATGACTTTCATATTATTACAAGTATTATTAAACGTGTTTTTCCTACTCGCATGCCCTTGGATACACAACAATTATCCTGAACTTATCAGTTGGTTCTACAATCCCGATTATGGAATCGGATACATATTCTTAGCCAATCTGATAGGTGTGTTATGTATATTCTTCATGTTTATCCCTCAATATAAAGCGATCAAATTAAAGTTTGACCCGAAGGTATTGAAGAAGATATTGAGATATTCGTTTCCTCTGCTGATACTCGGCGTGGCAGGAGTGATAAACCAAGCAGTAGCACAATTGACATATCCATATCTGTTTGATGATGGAGACGTAGCATACAGCCAGTTAGGTATATATAGCGCATGTATCAAGATATCGGTAGTCATAGCAATGTTTACGCAAGCATTCCGATATGCATACGAGCCATTTGTATTCTCTCGTAACAAAGAAAGCGGAGACAAAAAACCATACGCCGATGCGATGAAGTATTTTGTGATATTTGGTCTTGCTCTGTTTTTATTTGTTGTGTATTATGTCGAATTGCTGAACTATATAGAGCGATTCCAAAACTATTTAGTCGGGCTGAATATCCTTCCCATAGCAATGGCGGGAGAAATATTCTTCGGCATATACTTCAATCTGTCGATATGGTACAAAGTAACCGACAAAACAAAATATGGTGCTACATTCTCTATCTTGGGTTGTATCATAACCGTAGGTATCAATATCGTATTCGTTCCCATGTACGGATATATCGCCAGCGCATGGGCTACATTTTTCTGTAATCTCATCATAATGATTATATCGTACATCTATGGGCAGAAGCATTATCCAATAAAATACGATATAAAAACAATCCTCTTCTACTTCGGCATAACCTTCGTATTATTTGCGGCAGGAACTTTTGTGGAAATAGAAAATATGGCTGTGAGATTAATCTATCGTACAGGATTATTATCTATTTTTGTCTTTATCATCATCAAAAGAGATTTGCCTCTATCGGAGATCCCATATATCAACAGATTTATAAAAAAACAACAAATTAAATAAGTATTTCACTATGAAAAAATTGTTTTTATTCTTACTTGTTTTGTTCACAACATCCAGTCTGCATGCCGACGAAGGTATGTGGCTACTGAAAGAGTTGAACAAACAGAGTATCGAACGCATGAAGGAGTTAGGATTCAAATTTCCTATTGACAAACTGTACAGCGATAATAATCCGTCGTTGAAAGACGCAGTAGTTATTTTTGGCGGTGGATGTACCGGTGTTACTGTATCCAATCAGGGATTGGTGTTCACAAACCACCATTGCGGATATGGTTCTATTCAGAAACTAAGTTCGGTAGAACATGACTATCTGAAAGATGGCTTCGTTAGTCAATCATTCACAGAAGAACTTCCTTCGGAAGGATTATCGGTATCTTTCCTTCA
>CALNCC010000132.1 GCA_937875275.1 uncultured Dysgonomonas sp.
TGATGAGCTTTAGATCATTAAAAAGATAAGAATGTGAGTCTCGGGTATTGAAATTAAAATTGCGAGTTCCACCTTCGGGATTGAATCCTGCATTTATGGCTATTGCTTCAATCAGTGTTGATTTTCCCGAACCGTTTTCTCCAACGATAAATGTAATATCCTTACGAAGCTCCAGTTCGTTAAGTTTACTTATCGACGGAATATTATACGGATATGTATTTCTTTCATCAAGAGGTTTGGTGTTTCTTACGCTTTTGATATATATCATGAGACTCTGGTTGGATATATTGTGTAGGGATAAAGTTACAGAAAATAATGATTTAATAAAACTTGAAAAAGCTACATCGCTGAATGAAACGAGAGGCATCTCATTTTGAGACACCTCTCGTTTTCACATAAAAGTCTTTTTTACAAATGATGCTGCGTGCGTTATTCGCTCATCGCAGCCATACGCGCATATAGTTCTACAAATGCACCTTGTCCTAATAGTCCTTTTGATTCTTCTCTTTGTTTGCCGCTCCAGTCTCCGTTGAACAAGCCATTTGTTTCGCGGGCATGTTCCCATGCATAGTCGAGACTTGCCTGGAAAGCGTCTACATATTTTCTGTTACCATCTACCTTGTATAGTTCCTCAAATCCGCGGAACATAACTGCCGTAAACCAGATATTTCCTTTGTTGACGAGGCGGAATGTTGTGCCGTCGGCAGCAGCCTGATCGTGAAAGAAATGATTGTGGCACGATTCGGCTATATTCTTAGCCTCAGTCAGATATTTCTCATCCTTAGTCAGATTATAGAGTATGACAGCAGCTTGCAACATCTGTCCGCTATTGTACGCATATTTGGTTTTGTCAACCTTTTTGTTGCGAACATTTATATTGTCGAAATACAAATAGTCTTCCGTATCTTGCAGATTCTCTTTTGTCCAATTGTATAGAGCCAAACCTTCATCGAAATATGTTTTATTGTTTGTGGCAATAAAGAGTTTCAGTGCATACACTGCTCCCGGAGCATTCGAACATGTGTTTTTCGACGACTTGCCGCGTTCGCGCCAATAGATACCTCCGCCCAATATATCGTCTGTTCCGCTACGGATAAATTCCCATATCATTTCCGATTTGTCAAGGTATTTCTTCTCCTTAGTCTGCATATATATATCAGCGAAGTCGATCCCTAACCACACGTTGTCGTCATAGAAACGATCCGACGGTTTGTACGAATTGATGTATGAAGCATAAGCATCGGGTTGGCGTTTTGTATCCAAATACTCTTCCAATCCCGGCAACACTTTCGAGTCTAACAGTGTCTTATACTTATCCTTATCTGCCGATGTCTCCATAAGTATGCTCACGGCGGATAATGTGCTTGAATAAGGCCACAAGTAAGAATACGGCTTTGGCGCATTGTCGGCTTGCTCTCCTCCCAAATAGTTTGCCTGATAGCTATCATCGAAAGGGTAGTTTTCTCTCAACAGATTGGCTCCTGCTACTCCATAATACTTGTATAGTGAGTCGAGGGTCGAAGCTGCTCTTTCAAGATTTCTGTTCGACGAGGGATTGGTATCGTTAGATACATTCTTTGTGTTGTTGCAGGCAAATAATGTTGCAATGCACGCAAGTGATAAAAATAGGTACTTCATGAAAATAGGGTGTTTTAATAATGAAAGCAAAAATAATAAAAAGGCAACCGTTTTGATATCAACAAATTGCAATAAACGTTAAAATAAGGGTGGAATATGATAATAAATATCAACTTAAGTTTAAATTTACAGAATGGATATATGTATTGATTTTGATGGAACATGTGTTTCTCACGAGTTTCCCGATATTGGTAAAGATATCGGGGCAATCCCTATATTGAAAGAACTTACCGATGCAGGGCACAAATTGATACTGTTCACTATGCGTAGCGACCGCAAAACGAAAAAGAAAGTGAACGGAGAGGAGGTTGTTGTAGAAGAGAATTTTTTGTCTGATGCCGTGCATTGGTTCGAAGAAAACGGTATACCTCTCTATGGTATCCAAAAAAATCCGAGACAACGTTTTTGGACTTCATCTCCCAAAGCATACGGACATTTGTATATAGACGACGCCAATCTTGGTTGCCCACTGATAAAAGACGAAACGTGCGACAGACCGTATGCAGATTGGGCAAAGATAAGAGAAATACTTGTCGAAAAAGGGCTGTTGACATAGCAAAACAATAGAGTCATGAAAAAACAAATATCTTCATTTATTGTATTTCTATGCTGTTTTAATGTCGGCTTGGCACAACAAGCTTATTTTGCCGATGGGTATCATGGCGGCATCTATGGGCACTATCCGATGTGGAACACGCAATTTATGGCAGATAAATTGGCGCAACATCCCGAATGGAAGATACACATGGAAATCGAGCCCGAAACATGGGACACAGTGTCGGTAAAAGAGCAGAAAGCATATGCTGATTTTAAGAAAATGACGGCGAGCGACAGAGTTGAATTTACAAATCCGACCTATGCGCAACCATACTGCTTCAATATATCGGGAGAAAGTGTGATTCGCCAATTCGAATATGGCATAAAGAAAATACACCAACATTTTCCCGAAGTGAAGTTCACGACCTACTCTGCCGAAGAGCCGTGCTTTACCAGCAGCTTGCCTCGCATCCTTCAATCGTTCGGATTCAAATATGCAGTGCTTAAAAATCCCGATACATGTTGGGGTGGTTATACGAGTGCGTATGGCGGCGAGCTTGTAAATTGGGTTGGCCCTGACGGGACAGCGATGCTTACCGTTCCTCGTTATGCTTGCGAAGAGTTGGAAGAGAACTCAACATGGCAAACCAAAGCATGGAACAATTCGGATAGTTACTTGAAAGCATGTATCGACTATGGAATAAAAAATCCGGCAGGAATGTGTTTTCAAGATGCCGGATGGAACAATGGACCTTGGATAGGGCATGGAGATAATATAAAAAACAACTCGAAGTACATCACATGGACAAATTATATCGAAAATATATCGGTAGGTAAGGGTGATGATAATTGGCGATTCTCTCAAGAAGACGTTTTAGTGAGCCTCATGTGGGGAAGCCAAGTGATGCAGCGCATTGCACAGGAAGTGCGTGTAGCTGAAAATAGGATTGTGATGGCAGAAAAAATAAGTGCGATGGCGAATATCGAAAATGGAGAGCCGTACCCCGAACCTCTATTCGAAGACGCATGGCGTACACTGATGCTGGCACAACATCACGATTCGTGGATTGTACCATACAACGGATTGAAGGATGGGAAAACGTGGGCAGATTATATAACTATTTGGACAGATAACACAAGTGAAATAGCGGAGACGGTTATCACAAATGCGATAGAGTCGAACAACAGAGGTATTGTCCAAAAGGAAGAGGATTACGTTCGCGTGTTCAATACTCTTGGCGTTGCCCGATCAGAGATGGTTGCGGTTGGTCTTCCTGCTCATTTATCAAATAGCGTGGCTGTTTATGATTCTCAGAATAAGGAAATAACCTCTGTCCTGGAAACGAATGACGGGGTATCTCAATTGGTCTTTACAGCCGATGTCCCGGCATTTGGTTATGCTACATATCGCGTGAAAGAGAAGACGGCAAAGACGACCAAATGGAAAGGTGTAAGATTCGATGTCGAAGGCAATTGCATCCTTGAGAATGATATGTACAAGATGGTTGTTGATGTGCAGAGAGGCGGAACGATTAAAGAATTGCGGGCAAAAAAAATCGGGGGGAAGAACTTCATTGATGAGAACGACCAATTTGGTTTAGGCGAATTGAGAGGGTTCTTTTATGAAGAAAACAGATTCAGATCGTCGGCAGAACAACCCGTAAAAATAACTGTGCTGAATGACAATGCCCTCAGGGCAAGCATACAGATAGAAGGAGAAATAGCTTCACATCCATTCCGACAAATAATTAGTCTCACTTCGGGACAAAGAGCCATAGACTTTGATCTGACTGTGGATTGGAAAAAAAATGTAGGAATAGGAGAATACAAACAAGGAGACGATTGGCGAGCCAATCGCAGAGCTTTCTATGACGACAGATATAAACTGAGCGTTTTGTTCCCCACCAGTCTCAACGAAACACGGATATACAAAGACGCGCCTTTCGATGTGTGTGAAAGTCGCCATCAAAACACGTTTTTCAATACATGGGATAGCATTAAGCACAATATTATTCTCCATTGGGTCGATCAGACTCAGGAGGACGGGAAGTATGGACTCGCTCTACTGTCCGACCATACGACATCCTATTCTCATGGCGAAGATTACCCTCTTGGGCTGACGGCTCAATATTCGGGAAAAGGATTGTGGGGACCCGATTATAAAATTACCCAACCACTAAAGATGCGATATGCAATCGTACCACATGCAGGCAATTGGGATAAGGCGAAAATAGTATCTGAAAGTAATATTTGGAACGAACCGCTTGTCGTTTCTTTTCTAAAGAAGGCAGCGATGCACAATAAATCTTATATCGACCTCGAAGATTCGGGATATGAAATCGCGGCAGTAAGAGAAAAGGATGGGGATATCATTGTCCGTCTCTACAATAGCGAGGGCAATGATTGCCCACAAAAGATTCTGCTCAATTTTGGCGTGCAGAAAATAGAAGAAATAGAACTGGACGGCAGGCATGTGTCAAACATGAAACTTGCGGGTTCGGGACAAAAATATTCGACGAATGTCGTCATTCCTAAATTTGGAATCAAAACATTAAAAATCACAAGAAATTAAAATATGCAGTTATGAATATATTTTTCAAACTCAGTTTCATTTGTTTTTGTTTTGTAATACTCGGTTGCACGGAAGACAAAAGCGAGCAGACAAAGGCTCTTTCCGATTATGTAAATCCTTTTATCGGAGCCAGCACCAATACAAGAAGTGCAGGCACGTATCATGGTTTAGGCAAAACTTTTCCGGGAGCAACAACCCCCTTCGGGATGGTGCAGGTCAGCCCCAATACAATAACCGGAGGCGACAATGGTTCGGGTTATAGCTACGAACACAAAACGATAGAAGGTTTTGCACTCACGCAAATGAGTGGTGTGGGATGGTATGGCGATTTAGGCAATTTTCTGGTGATGCCTACTACCGGTCAGTTGAAAACAATTGCCGGCAAGGAAGATAGTTCCATCATCGGTTACCGTTCTGTATATGATAAAGAATCAGAAGTGGCAAAAGCCGGTTATTACTCGACTGTGTTGTCCGATTATGGCATCAAAGTAGAAACGTCGGCTACGCGGCGATGCGGTATTTTTCGATTTACTTTCCCCGAGCATGAGCAATCTCGTATTCAGATAGACTTAGCCCGAAGAGTGGGTGGCACATCTACAAAACAGTATGTAAAAATTGTGAATGAGAATACGATACAGGGATGGATGCAATGTCCACCCGAAGGCGGAGGCTGGGGCGATGGTGCCGGCAAAGGCGACTATACAGTTTATTTCTATGCCCAACTTAGCAAACCTCTCGCTGACTACGGATTCTGGAGTGCCGATATTCCTGACGATTGGAATAGGAAACGAGATGATGTTACAAGTATTCCTTACTTAGAACGTGTGTCGGAAGCCTCCATTATCAAAGGGCAAAAAGAACTTGAAGGAAAGCATTTGGGTTTCTACTCTGAGTTTCCAACCCAAGCCGACGAAGAAATTGTGTTGAAAGTCGGAATTTCTTTTGTGGATATGCAAGGAGCTGAAAACAATTTCAAATCGGAAATAGCCGACAAGGATTTTGCGCAAGTAATAGAAAGCACAAAAAAGCTATGGGATAAAGAACTGAGCAGAGTCTCTGTTTCGGGAGGAGCAGAAGATGAGAAAACGATTTTCTATACAGCGTTATATCACACGATGATAGACCCTCGCACCTATGCCGATGTTGATGGGCGATATGTTGGAGGAGACAACGAGATTCACAAAACAGACAAATTTACCAAGCGCACCATTTTCAGCGGATGGGATGTTTTTCGTAGCCAATATCCTTTGCAAACGATTATAAACCCCGAGTTGGTTAACGATCAAATCAATTCGTTGGTTACCCTTGCCGAAGAAACGGGGAGAGAATATTTCGAGCGATGGGAATTTCTGAACGCATATAGTGGTTGTATGATCGGGAATCCTGCAATTTCTGTTTTGGCAGACGCCTATGTGAAGGGAATACGCAACTACGATGTGGAGAAAGCATACCAATATGCTTTAAACTCGTCGAAGAGATTCGGGAATGATGAATTGGGATATTCGGCGTCGCCGCATAGTATTTCCCGCACCTTAGAGTATGCATATGCCGACTGGTGTATTGCCCAAATAGCAAAAGGACTTGGCAAGGCAGATGATGAAAATATATTCCTGAAAAAAGGACAGGCGTATCGCAATATCTTTGATAGTGAAAAAGGTTGGTTCCGCCCCAAAAATGCAGATGGCTCGTGGGAAGACTGGCCTGAAAACGCACGAATCAAAGAGTGGTATGGCTGCATAGAATCGAACCCATATCAGCAAGGATGGTTTGTTCCTCACGATGTGGATGGTATGGCAGAATTGATGGGAGGGAAAACCGCAGTGATAAAAGATATGACGAACTTTTTCGATCAGACTCCAACCAATCTGTTGTGGAACAACTATTACAATCACGCAAATGAACCCGTGCATCAGGTTCCGTTTATGTTTAACCGGATAGGTGCACCATGGCTCACACAGAAGTGGAGTCGCTATATCTGTCGCAATGCATATTATAATGCCGTAGAGGGCATTGTGGGTAATGAAGATGTGGGGCAGATGTCGGCTTGGTATGTATTGGCAGCATCGGGCATTCATCCTGTTTGTCCGGGAGATACGAGGTATGAGATAACCAGCCCGCTGTTCGAAGAAGTTGAATTTACCATTGATCCGACTTACTTCAAGGAAGGGAAATTCTCTATTGTAGCGCACGACAATTCTCCTGAAAACATATACATCCAACGGGCAACCCTCAACGGTAAGGAGTATAATAAATGTTACATTGACTTTTCGAATATAGTTGCCGGAGACAAATTGGAGCTATATATGGGAAGTATTCCGAACAAGGAGTGGGGAAAAGAAAAATAAATAGACGACTAAATAAAACAGATAACCATGAAACTAAAAACACTTACAATCATTCTGCTCTCGGCAATCATGTCGGGGAATTTGTTTGCACAAGTTGAATTGCCGCCTATATTCTCCGACAATATGGTGTTGCAACAGAAATCAAATGCACCTATTTGGGGTAAAACTCAACCAAACAAGCAAGTTGAAATTACCACATCGTGGAACAAAAAGAAATACAATGCATTGTCGGACAGTGAAGGGAAATGGAAAGTTGCAGTAGCCACCCCCAAAGCCGGAGGCCCATATACGATAACCATATCAGATGGAACACCCCTTGTTCTGAAAGATGTATTGATCGGCGAAGTGTGGGTCTGTTCGGGTCAGTCGAATATGGAGATGCCGGTAAAAGGATGGGGAAAAGTTGACAACTTCGAGCAAGAACTGATAGAAGCCGATAAGTATCTTAACATTCGCCTTCTTCATATCGAGAAAGCAACAAGCACAGTTCCCCTGGATGAGGTAAAAGCTGTGGCTGATGGATGGCAGGTTTGCAATGCAAAGACTGTCGAAGAATTTTCTTCTGTCGCTTATTTCTTCGGACGCGATCTCCTGCTATCGCAGAAAGTTCCTATTGGTCTCATCAATACTTCGTGGGGCGGAACAATCGCCGAAGCCTGGACAAGCGGCGAGTCGTTGGAGACAATGCCCGATTTCAGAGAAGCTGTCGAGACTGTGCGACAGATGCCGCAGTCGCCCGAAGGGATGCGTGAGTACTATAAACAGCAGATGAAAGAGTGGGAGCAAAAAGTAAAGAAGATGGATAAAGGGATTCATTCTGATGGACGTCCCGGATGGGCAACCAATGGGAAATTTATAGAATTGAGTCTTGAAACTAAGGAAGTAAATAACTCGGACGATTGGACAAAAGTGCAAGTTCCCAATTTTATAGAGACGCAAGGGTTTAAAAATATTGATGGCATTTTCTGGTTTCGCAAAACAATCGAAATACCGGCTGCATGGGAAGGGAAAGAATTGACTTTAAATATCCCGGCTATTGATGATAATGACTGGACATATTTTAATGAAACAGAAATAGGATCAACAGAAGGTTGGAACATAAATCGCAATTACACGATACCGAAAGAATTAGTGAAAAAAGGAAGAGCCACAATAGCGATCCGTGTATTAGATACCGGAGGTGATGGTGGAATACATGGAGATGCAGACAAGATATATATTGAACTGTCGCCATCGGAGCGAATATCTTTAGCCGGAGAGTGGACATGTCATCTGTCGGTGGATATGAAAGACCTTCCTCCTATTCCACGCAATCCGTCCAACAATCCGAATGTATCTACATTTCTCTATAACGCAATGTTGCACCCGATTATCCCTTATACAATAAAAGGGGCTATTTGGTATCAGGGCGAATCGAACGAAAGTCGTGCCTATCAGTACAGAGACCTTTTCCCGTTGATGATTACCGATTGGAGAAAACAGTGGGGGTACGACTTCCCATTCTACTTTGTTCAGCTTGCCAATTTCAGAGCGACGCAAGAGCAACCGGTGGAATCTATGTGGGCAGAACTGCAAGAGGCTCAACTCAAAACCCTCAATCTGTACAATACAGGTATGGCTGTAACAACTGACATCGGAGATGCTTTTGATATTCATCCTAAGAATAAACAAGATGTAGGAAAGCGATTGGCTTTGGCTGCGAGAGCAAAAACATACGGAGAAAAGATAGCCTATTCGGGTCCGATATACGACTCATATCAGATAGAAGGAAATAAAATTCGCATATCATTCAAGAATACCGATAAAGGACTGATAGCAAAAGATGGTAGCGCACTCAAAGGATTTGCCATTGCAGGTGTCGATCATACATTCCATTGGGCCGATGCAGTTATAGACAGAAATACGGTCGTGGTTTCGTGCCCTTTGGTAGAGTTCCCGATTGCTGTAAGGTATGCATGGGCTGACAATCCTGTATGCAATCTGTATAACGGAGCCGGTTTGCCGGCATCTCCTTTCCGCACCGACGATTGGGCGGGGCTAACTTTCGGAAAGAAATAAGTATGGGATTATTTATACAAAAAATAAATATAGTTGTTGACTGTGCCGATGCAGCATCGTTAGCTGCTTTTTACAGCAAACTATTAGGGTGGGAATGGACACACCCTTATGCAAATGGATGGGCGGCGATAACATCGCCAACAGGATCGGTAATGGCATTCCAAGAAATAGAAGGATATACACCTCCTGTTTGGCCTTGGGAGAAAGGAGAACAAGGTCAGATGTTTCATCTCGATTTTTATGTCGAAAACTTGGAAGAAGCTGTGAAATATGCAGTCGAATGTGGAGCCGAAGAAGCCAAAGTGCAATATTATCGGACATCTCGCACAATGATTGATCCGGCGGGGCATCCATTCTGCTTAGACACCGATGAACAGGAATAAATTATAACTGAAAAAGAAAAATATGATGATGAAACGATTATTTTTAACTGCATTTATTGCATTATGCGTATCCATATCTTCGTACTCACAAGCCGACTTGGTGAAATATGTGAACACGCTGCAAGGAACAAACTCGGAGCATGCTCTGACACGAGGTAACACATATCCTACAACGGCACTTCCGTTTGGGATGCACACATGGTCGGCACAAACCGGAGAGAACGGGAGCGGCTGGAAGTATCAATACAAAAAAGATTCGATACGTGGATTTCAACAAGCACACCAATGCAGTTCGTGGACTCGCGACTATGCCGTATATACGTTGATGCCCGTTGTGGGCGAATTGAAAGTCGACCAGTATGACCGTGCGGCAAAATTCAGCCATGACAATGAAGTTGCAAAACCACATTATTACAGCGTGAAACTGGATAACAATATCAAAGTGGAAATGTCGCCCGTAGAACGAGGGGCACATTTGCGCTTTGCTTTTCCCGGCAAGCAAGATTCTTATCTTGTTCTCGATGGGTATATCGGAACATCGGGATTGCAGATAGATGTGAAAAATAGAAAGATAACAGGCTATGTGAGCAATGGTGGCGGAGGATTGGACAAAGGGTTCAAAAACTATTTTGTTATTGCCTTCGACAAACCAATTATCGGATACGGAACTTGGAACAATCGCACAAAGGAGGTTAATAAAAATAATCTTACTGATGATGGGCAAGGAGCAAGTGCTTATGTTCAGTTTGCACAAGGAACGACCGTACAAGTGAAAACGGCATCGTCGTACATCAGCCCCGAACAAGCCGAGTTGAACCTGAAAAGAGAGCTTGGCAATCACAAAAAGTTAGAGTCTACAAAAGATGCTGCTTGGAAAACGTGGAACGATCATCTGAACAGAGTATTGGTAGAAGGAGACTCGGAAGATGATAAAGCAACGTTTTATTCATGTTTTTTCCGTGCAAGTCTTTTCTCTCGTAAGTTTTATGAGTTGAATGAAGACGGCAAACCATATTATCGTAGTCCAAACAATGGCGAAATATATGATGGTTATTTCTATACCGACACCGGATTTTGGGATACGTTCAGAGCACAATTTCCTTTATCAAATATCCTTCATCCTACAATGCAAGGGCAATATATGAATGCGCTTGAGGACGTGAAAGAACAATACGGATGGTTTGCTTCGTGGTCGTTCCCCAACGAACAGGGAAGTATGATTTTGCTGATGCCTGGGCAAAGGGTATCCGCACATTCGATGCCGAAAAAGTATTGAAAGACTATTATGATGAAATAACGAACGATGGTCCACGCCGCGCTGCGAATGGACGCGAGGGTTGGAAAGAATATTTCACATTGGGTTACATCCCATATCCTGATATACGGGAGTCAACTGCCCGTACATTAGAGTACGCCTACGACGATTTTTGTGGATACCAATTGGCAAAAATGGTTGGAAATGATTTCTATGCAAACATATTTGGGAAGCAGATGTACAACTACAAAAATATGTATGATTCGCAATCGGGATTTATGAGAGGTCGCCACCGAAATGGAGAATGGATAAAGAACTTCGACCCTATTGAGTGGGGAGGCCCATATACCGAAGGTTGCGCTTGGCACTATTTGTGGTCTGTGTTCCACGATCCGCAGGGATTGATCGACCTGATGGGCGGAGATAAGAATTTTGTGACTAAAATGGACTCAGTATTCTCTGTTCCTAATACTTTCAAAGTGGGAACATACGGAGGACTGATACATGAGATGACCGAGATGGCGATGGCTAATATGGGACAATATGCACACGGTAATCAGCCGATTCAGCATATGATCTATATGTACAACTATGCCGGCGAACCGTGGAAGGCTCAGTATTGGGCACGCGAAGTGATGAAACGCCTGTATAGCTATACAGAAGATGGTTATCCGGGCGATGAAGATCAGGGGCAGACATCGTCATGGTATGTACTCAGTGCACTCGGATTTTACAGTGTATGTCCGGGAACCGATGAATATGTGATTGGTAGCCCTTTGTTCCGGAAAACGACAATCACAATGGAAGATGGCAAGAAATTTGTGATCGAAGCCGATAAAAATAGTGGAGAGAATGTGTACATTCAATCAGCTACATTGAACGGAAAATCGTTTGACAAGAACTATATTCAATACAAAGATATCGTGGATGGAGGAACATTGAAATTTGAAATGGGCAATCAGCCAAACAAATCGAGAAACACATCGAAGGAGGCTGCACCATTCTCTGTATCGAGGCAATAAATATAAAGGGTATTTCTGATTCGAAATTCTAAGAATGACTGTTTTGGATGAATCAGAAATGCCCTTAGTTTGTCCTATTATTTTCGACAAATTCCCTTACTTTTGAGGGACGTAAAAGTTGGTGTATTTATTATGGAAGCAAACAAAACCATTCTCTCTTTGGTACAACAATATATGAATGCGGCGAAACTGATGGAGAAAGATTCATCAGTCATTGTTGGGTTTAGTGGTGGTGCTGATTCTGTTGCACTATTGCATATCCTTACTCAACTTGGCTATACATGCGTTGCTGCACATTGCAATTTTCATTTGCGTGGAGAAGAATCAGTCAGAGATGAAAATTTCGCAAGGGACTTTTGTCTTGGATTGAATATTCCTTTTCATCTGATTGAATTTCAAACGGAAGAATATGCTAAAGAGAAAAATGTCTCTATTGAAATGGCTGCGCGCGAATTACGCTATACTTGGTTTGAAGAATTAAGTATACAGCTAGATATACCATATGTCGCAATAGCACATCACAAAGACGATTCGGTGGAAACCGTATTGTTAAATTTGATCAGAGGGACAGGAATCAGAGGTCTGACCGGAATACCCAATAAAAACAGGAAAATCATAAGACCACTACTCTGTATCAGTAGAGCGCAGGTATTATCATACATAGAAGAAACCGGATTGAACTATGTTGTGGACAGCACAAATAATGAGGATGAATATACCCGCAACAAGATTCGCCTAAATATTATTCCTTTGTTGGAAACAATAAATCCATCAGTCAAAGAATCTATCAATAAAACATCAGAACATTTGCGGCAGGTTTCATCTATTTATATGGAATATATGGATGACGCTAAGAGCAAAATATTCATTGACAATAAAATAAATATCGAGGAACTGAAAAAATGGGCAGAGCCCGAATCTATATTGTTTGAGATTCTTTCTCCATACGGGTTTAATGGAGATACAGTCATCCAGATGTTTAACTCATTAGACTCTTTGTCGGGAAAAACATTTTATTCCGACTCATATGTAGCAGTGAAAGACCGAGAGGCTATTATTCTTCAGCAACGAAACAATATTGTACAGTGCAGTTATCGGATCGATAGTGCGACACAGCAGCTGTCCGAACCTATACAACTGCAAATAGAAAGAATAAATCCGTCAGAGGATTTAAGGATAGAGAAAGATAGAAACATATCCTATTTTGATGCAGACAAAGTGCAATATCCCTTAATATTGCGTCGTTGGGAGTCCGGAGATTGGTTTATCCCTTTTGGAATGAAAGGACGGAAAAAAATAAGTGATTATTTCTCTGACAACAAGTTTTCCTTGTTTGACAAACAAAACACATGGATACTTTGTTCCGGGAGCAATGTTCTTTGGATTGTTGGTCATCGTAGTGATAATCGTTTCAAAATCACGTCTGAAACAGAAGAGGTAATCAGGCTTACATTAAAAAGAAACGAGGCGATCCGACTTTGAGGTACTGGCTGATTTTTATTTGTTTCAAGAGGGACGTTTTCCACCACAGAATGAAGTAATAACGGGCAAGGGATCAGCGGGGATTCTACCGCATAACTCCGTTAGATTACGTTTTTTTGCATATTTACGGAATATAGATGAGTGCTGCTTACTGAACCTCGCCTTCAAATACTTATTGTATTGAGCGATACATTGCCATACTTACGAAACCTTTTTGATACCTTTGTACCGATTCAGTACAAAGGTATCAAAAAGGTTTCGTAAGTATGGCAATGTTTCATGTCCCCTCTTTGCTTAAAAAACGATAGAAATAGAATACAGCTATGATATTAATTCACAACGCAACAATTATAAATCGAGGGAAATCTTTTATCGGATCGGTACTTATCGAAAACAATCTGATAGAGAAAGTATATGACGCCCCGACTTCTGTACCCGAGCAAATAGTAAACAAAGCGCAGATCATCGACGCTTCGGGGCTGTGGCTCATTCCGGGAGTGATAGACGATCAGGTACATTTCCGTGAACCGGGGCTTACACATAAGGGCGACATACACTCCGAAAGTCGTGCAGCCATTGCCGGAGGTGTAACCTCATTTATGGATATGCCCAACACCAATCCGCAGACAACAACAATCGACGAACTGGAGAAGAAGTTTGAGTTGGGAGCAGAGAAGTCTTTTGCCAACTATTCTTTCTATATGGGGGCAACGAACGACAACCTGCACGAATTGCGAAAGGTGAATAGGAATGAGGTTTGTGGAGTGAAAATATTTATGGGATCATCGACCGGTAATATGCTTGTAGACAATAAAAAAGTGTTGCAAGCCATTTTTGCCGAAGTGGATATGCTGATTGCCACACATTGCGAAAGCGAAGAAATCATCCGCAAGAATATAGAACACTACAAATCGGTATATGGAGACAATGTGCCGATAGAAGCACATCCGCTGATACGCAGTGCCGAGGCTTGCTATCAATCTTCGTCCGAAGCTGCCGAACTGGCAAGTAAATACGGCTCGCGTTTACACATTCTGCATCTGTCTACGGCTAAGGAGGTTGGTATATTTGATGTTTGCCCGTTAGCTGAAAAGAAGATAACAGGGGAGGTCTGTGTTCATCATCTATGGTTTTCCGATGAGGATTATGCCAAATACGGAAACCGTATCAAGTGGAATCCGGCAGTGAAAACGAAGGCCGACCGAGACGGGTTGATGCAAGGTTTGTTGTCCGGCAAGCTTGATGTCATAGCAACAGATCATGCTCCGCACTTGTTGTCCGAAAAAGAAGGGGATGCGCTGCATGCTGCTTCGGGTGGTCCGTTGGTGCAACACTCGTTGCAAGTGATGATGGAACTTGCCAAGAAAGGAACGATAACAAAAGAGCAGGTTGTGGATAAAATGTGCCATGCTCCGGCTACGCTTTATCGTATCGACAGAAGGGGATATATAGATGAAGGGTGTTTTGCCGACTTGGTATTACTGAATCCGAACAAGAATTATACTGTCAGTCAAGAGAATATATTGTATAAATGCGGATGGTCGCCGCTTGAAGGGCAAACGTTCTCGACCAGTGTGGACAAGACCATTTTGAATGGTCGGATAGCTTTTGATAAAGGAAGTGTAAACGAAAATATAAGAGGAGAGGCTCTCCGGTTCACGTATTGATGAATCCGGAGACGCAAAGCTCCTTATTTCTTCCCACCGAAGGCAAATTCGACAGGGATATATGAAGGCCAGCTAACAGGCACATCTTTTATCATAAAGGTCGGTTTTATTTTCAATGTAACCTTAGATTTGTCCGATCCTATCCCGATAAAATTTCGCGCAATATTGGTTACTGCATCTTTCGAGTTGTTGTTCATCAGTTGCATCAAATCGACTCCGATGCTCATCGGTAAAGTTTGGGTTTTTCCGGCAGCGATATTCATCGTTTGATTTACCGATCCTGACGTAAATTGTATGCCATCGATGCTTAAGATATACTGCATGCCGTTGAATATGGCCTCAGTCTGATTGGGGTTGTTCACATTCAAATTCAGAGTGAAATTAAGTGGAATACTACTTGCTGTACCAGCCAGTATAGACGTTATTTTGGGGATTGCAGCCACAGATATTCCGTTCGACACGTTGATGCCCGAGAGGGTCAGCCCTGAGATGGAATTGTAGCTGTAATTACAGTTCAACATATTGTATGCACCGGTCAACTCTTTCGACACGTTGCAGGAAAAAACAAATGGAATAAGTAATAGTAAAAGTAATTTTTTCATATGTTCTGATGATATTATTTTATAGTAATCATAGTTGCCCCATACCCATATTCACGGAACGAAGCATCTTGCGAATATACTGATTTGTATTTCAATTTCAGCTCTTTAAGGATCGCATTTTTAAGGATTCCGTTTCCTTTACCGTGAATGAAAACTATTTTCTGTCCTTTCTTTTTCAAGTATTCCGACATCACTTCGTTAAACTTTTCCAACTGGTATTTGAGAATATCAACGGAAGATAAGCCGTTTGTATTGTCCAACAGTTCATCTATATGGAGATCAATCTCTAATATTTCGTTTCTCTTTGGTTCTTCATTTCTCTTTGCCGGCTGTATTCTTTCTCTTCGCGCCTCCTTTTTTTCGGTCATTGCCAATTCTAACTCTTCAGCAGATATTTTCAACTCTTTTTCAGCAAGGTCTTTTCTTACCAACTGATAGATGAGAGCGTCTTCGTCGAAATAGTCGTTCTCTTTGAAACTGTGTAACTTGTAAAATTTGACCGTATCTATTCTTAAATCTATGGAAAATGTATTTTTTAGACTGAATGGCTTACCCCGTTTGTAGGCAATGAATTGCAGACATACTCTTTCTCGGTCGTTGATGTCTTCACGGGCAAACTCATCTATAAATATCTTGGTGTTGGGTGTAATTGTTCCGACCTCGCGACTTAGCCATCGGTCATCCGATTTGGTCATATAGTTGTACGACAGCTCGTAGTTACTGTCATTTATCAAAAAACATTCATACGATGTGTTGCTCAGATTTTTTTTGTCGACGGGGAGGTATGCTAAACAAACGGTTATTTGTTCTCCTTCCTTTGTCTCTACACTCATCGGTTCATCGGCTTGCCTCTGCATAATGTGCTCTTGACGGCCTTGTTTTTCTTGCTTCGATTGGGATGCCGAGGTTGCCTGAGTTCGCACCTGTATTTCTTTTGCGGGAGATATAACGACACACTCCCTTATCAATACCGGAATGTCAAATCCATCTTCGTCTTCTATCAATGCTATTTCTTTATTCTGAAACCCTTTTACGATTCCGCCTCCTGTTGTATTGAGAAAACGTACTTTATCTCCTACCTCCATTTTCTGTCTTTTTATTGTGTTATAGATTTGGGGTGCTTTTTTATTCTCGCAAAGTTGCTTATTTTTGTTCGATAAAAAAAATCAACGTGAGCAATATAAATCCACAATCTATCAGTATCGATGATTTTGATTACGATCTGCCCGAAAGCCGTATTGCAAAGTACCCCTTGGCAGAAAGGGATCTGTCTAAGCTGCTCGTCTACAAATACGGAGAGATCAAAGATGCGACATTCAATCAGATAAGGGACTTCCTGCCCGATAATAGTCTGATGATATTTAACAACACAAAGGTAATTCAGGCGCGTATGTTTTTCAGAAAACAGACCGGTGCACTGATCGAAATCTTTTGTCTTGAGCCTCATTTACCGCACGATTATCAACTCAACTTTCAGCAAACCGAATCTTGTTCGTGGATATGCCTGATCGGCAACCAGAAGAAGTGGAAAGAAGGATGCTTGACGAGAGAGGTTGCAATAGGAGAGAGAGTTATTGAACTGACAGCGGAGAGGATATCGTCTGCGGAAAATTCTCATGTGATTCGTTTTTCATGGAACGACACGTCTGTTGCTTTCTCCGACATATTGGAGTCGGGAGGTGAACTGCCTATCCCGCCTTATCTCAATCGAGAAACAGAAGAGAAAGACAAGCAAACATATCAGACTGTATATTCTAAGATAGAGGGGTCGGTAGCTGCTCCTACGGCAGGTCTGCATTTTACCGAAAATGTTTTCGACTCATTGAAGTCCACTGGGGTAGATGTGGACGAGGTAACCCTTCATGTGGGAGCAGGAACATTCAAACCGGTGAAAACCCACGAGATAGGCGGGCATGAGATGCATGCCGAATTTATTTCTGTGAGAAAAGACCTGGTAGAACATTTGTTGAATCATGAAGGGCGAATCGTTGCGGTAGGGACAACATCGGTGCGAACTCTCGAAAGTCTTTATTATATAGGGTTGACGCTGGAGACGAATCCGGATGTGGAAGAACTTGATGTTGCTCAATGGGCTCCGTACTCTGCGACGAAAGATATAGAACCGAAAAAGGCGTTGAAGAATATCCTCGATTATCTGAACCGAAACAACTTGACGAGGTTGGTTACAAGTACCCGCATAATTATAGTGCCCGGATATCAATTCAAAATAGTTGGAGGCATCGTTACTAACTTTCACCAACCGAAGAGCACATTGTTGCTTCTTATCTCTGCCTTTATAGGTAAAGAAAACAGAGAACGGATATATACTCATGCCTTGAATAACGGCTACCGTTTTTTGAGCTATGGAGACAGTTCTCTCCTGCTAAATGATTAAATCTAAAACTATATGGCTACAAAGAAGAAAATAATAATATGGGTTTTGGCTGCGACTATCAGCTTTTTTGCTGTTTGTGCGGGGATATATTGCTATGTTGATTCTGTTGTTTCTACCAGCTTCGGCATCAACAATCCGGTCTCTATCTATATAAATCAGGAGAAAGACTATGATCGCCTGATGCAAGACCTTTCCAACAAAGCACAGATAGAGAATGTCGCTAATTTTGAGACGGTTGCCGATGTGTTGAAATACAAAGGTAATTTGAAAACCGGGCATTATATCATACGGCCGGATATGACAGTTTTGGAACTTGTTAGAAAACTGAGAAGTGGAAATCAAGATCCGGTAAAGTTGACTTTCAATAATATACGTATGAAAGATGATTTTGCGAAACGAATAGCTGAACAGCTAATGTTTTCCGAATCAGCGTTACTTACATCATTAAACGATTCGATCATATATAAGAATAAAGGATTTACGAAAGAAAATTTTGTGGCAATGTTTATACCCAATACTTACGAAGTGTATTGGGATATAGATGTAGACCGTTTCGTAAATAAAATGTACAGTGAATATACTTCGTTTTGGAATGATAATCGCAAATCGAAGGCTGTCGAAATAGGGTTGTCGCCTATCGAGGTTTCTGTATTGGCTTCGATTGTGGAAGAAGAGTGTACTTTCTCTGACGAGTATCCCGTTGTTGGCGGATTGTACCTTAACAGACTTCGGCGGGGACAATTGCTGCAAGCCGATCCGACGGTGAAGTTTGCCGTAGGTGATTTCTCAATCACGCGGGTGCTGAATAAGCATTTAGAAACAGAGTCGCCTTACAACACATATCGCAACAAAGGACTACCTCCCGGACCGATACGTATCCCATCCATCAAGGGGATTGAAAGTGTGTTGAATTATCAGAAGAATGATTATTTGTATATGTGTGCAAAAGAGGATTTCTCGGGGCGACACAATTTTGCGAAAACGCTCTCGGAGCATAATCGTAATGCAGCAAAATACAGAGCTGCATTGAATCGCTTAAAGATTTTTCAATAGGCTTTCTCTTCTCCTCTTATCATATTAAAGCCGGTCAGGAATATAATCTTCAGATCAAGAAAAAAAGACCAGTTTTCGATATACCACACATCTTTTTGTACCCTTTTCACCATGTCTTCCACGGTCTCTATTTCTCCGCGCATACCAGTAACCTGAGCCCAACCTGTGATTCCGGGTTTTACAAGATGGCGTACCATAAATTGATTGATAATAGAAGAATACATATCAGTATGACTTAACATATGCGGACGTGGTCCGACAATAGACATGTCTCCTTTCAGCACATTGATAAATTGAGGTAATTCGTCGATATTCGTTTTTCTCATAAATGCACCGATTTTGGTAACCCGAGGATCTCCTTTCGTAGCACTTTGTAAATTTGCAACCTCATTATTCTGCATTGACCTGAATTTATAACAGTCAAATTCGTTCCCTTTTATTCCTGTTCGTTTTTGTTTGAAAAACACATTACCCGGAGATGTCAATTTTATTATAGCTCCGAAGATTATATATATGGTCGGGAATATAATGCATAGAACGGCTAAAGAAAATATGATGTCGAACGTCCTTTTAATGATTCTGTTAGAGAGATATTGTAGAGGTTCCTGGCGAATGCTTAAGATTGGAATAGTGTTCAGTACAGATAAGCTGAGCTTGCGTTTGGTATACCGATAAAAATTAGGAATGATAAAGAAACGAAGCATATTTCTTTCCGAGAGAGCGATTAAAGACTTGATTTCGGCATCCCGATTAAACAGAGTACAATATATTTCGTCCAAATCTCCCGGTCTATTCTCTGTCAAATCGTTGACAGTCCCCAAATATTTAGGCAGAAAGTCTTTATGTTCTTCATCGGGTTTGTCATCGTAATATCCAAGTACTTTATATCCATAATCACTTCCTTTGAGCTCGTTGTATATCTCTGCTCCATTGTTGCCTGCTCCAACAAGTACAACCGTTTTAAAGTTATACCCTTTTCTTCTATATTCTTTCAAGAACACTCGAAATAAGACATGCCACACCGTATACATGAGGATCAATACCGCACAGAATGCAATCCACTTGAGGGATAGGTGTGTGATTATATTAAACAATAGGAGAGTACATGTGAGGAAGGTGCAATAGAGTATGACAAAGTAAAGTGAATTTTGCACAACTTTGTCTATGTGTATTACGTTGAGAGAGAGTCTCAATGGAACGAAGAAGCTCGTTACGAAATAGATGAGGTTGACAAATAAAAAGAGGATCATCTCTTCTTTATGGTCAAATGAGACATACTCTTTGGATAGGTTGTCTCCAAAGAAACAGAAGTATAAAAATATTATACCGTTGATTGCAACTAAATCACCAATACGGACAGCCCAATTCATGAGATAGCCATATCCTTCTTTCTTTTCATGAGTTCTCATACTTTCTCATATTTATTTTGTGCATCTTTTCGGATCAGCAAAATGAACAAAAAAGATGTTATAATTACACTTCCTATTACATAAACAAAATCTTTTTCAGGATCAAAGTTGTCAAGAATGCTTCCGTTTTCTACAGGTACATATTCAAGAATGACAGCCATCGTGTTATTCAAAAAGTGTACTAATATAGGTACCCAAAGATTATTTGTATATACAAAAAAATATCCTAAAACGGCTCCCAGCAAGATTCTCGGTACGAAGCCGTAGAAGTCGAAGTGGATTGCACTGAATATTATAGCTGTAATCCATACTGCAAGATGAATATTTTTTGTTATCCGCTGAATGATCGGCTGTAGACAACCTCTGAAGAAGATCTCTTCGGCGAAAGCCGCAAGCCCAGCCACAATTACAATATTGATGATTAACCCTAAAATAGATTTGTCGGAAAAGAAAAGTTGCAATATTTTATTTGTCGACTCAGTGGATGATTTGAAAAATTCTTCCCACGAAAGCAATGCTTCTGGTAATTGAATGTTTTGGTTGTAATGTCCTAACATGCTCACCAGAGGTTGTATTGCTATAATCATCAATGTTGCAATGATGATGTATTGCCAAGATGTTTTTTCTTTCAGTTTCAGATATCCGACTACATTGCCATGATTGAGGTGTATATGAAGAAAGGCCGGAGCCAAGAACATAATAAGTGTACCTACAACTTGGCTGACGCGAATGTATCCGACAGTATATAATTCCATTGAGATTCTTGTGCTTCCATACCAAGTATAGGATAAAGCAAAAGAAACCAAAATGGAAAATATAAGTCCCACGACAAAAAATAATGCCCATGAGACAAATTGGCTCCAACCACCGCGACTATGATCTTCTTCTTTCTTAATCATCGGCAAACTCCTTTATGCGTAAAATTGTCATGCCAAAGCACCCTTTCGAACTATGACAATACTGTTGTAAATTTCGTGGTTCAGAAATAACTCTTTTTTTTGAACTAGAGGCGTGAATGAACGATAAAGAATTATTCTCTTTTATCGCTATTCCTATATGTGAGTAGTCTAAACCCTCTGTTTTTGTTGCAAAGACAACAATATCACCACTTTCTATATCTTTCTCCGCGCTTCGTATTTTTGATTTTGGTACGACAGCGTAATATTCCCGTTTCGTGATTATCTCTTCAATATCTTTTATTTTATCAACATTGTGTTCATTGTTTTTCAGATGAGGATATAGATTGGCGTGGGTAGACATGAAATTTATAGCTTTTGTCATCTCTGTTCCACCTAAAGTCTCTGAGATATTGTTGAATGTATTGCGCTGTTCATTTTCATATATCCAGTCAGACATATAGTGTAATCTGGAAGTATATCCTTCGATTTGCCCATTACGGTATCGGAGTTTTTGCAAGTTTTCGGAGAATGTGTCGAATGTCGGGTTATCCGATTTTAATGTAAGTGTCAACGAAATACAACTTTCGACAAAAGTGGTACAGTCAAATTCTCTAAGATTGATGATTAATTGTTCTTTGTCGGCTTGTTCCAATGTTTGAGCAACATATGGTTTGTCGATAAAAAAATTAGCGGTTCTTACTATCAAATCAGATATTGCTAAATTTTTATGAGGATGCATCTGTTTGATGTATTTCTCAAATATAATAGAATCCTGCTTCTCATAAAGAATCTGTCCTTGCAGCTGAATCGATGCAAGGACAACAATCATCAATATAGAGAGCCTTTTTAATGTCATTAACTTAATCCTATGATTTCCCCGTCTATTAGATCTATGTGGTTAGCCTGAGGGATTTTTGGCAGCCCCGGCATACGCATTATGCTTCCTGCTATTACAACGACAAAACCTGCACCATTATTTATCGCAATGTCATTGATCGTGAAATCGAATGGAGCCGGTACACCATAGGCTTGTGCATTGTCTGAGAAAGAATATTGTGTTTTGGCAATGCAAATAGGGTAGTGTTCTATACCCAGTTTGGTAACCATTTGCAGTTTCTTTTTTGCGGCACTGCTAAAGTTGACAGACTTTGCACCATATATTTTCCGAGCCACTTTCTCGACTTTCTCTACAATAGAATCTTTTTCGTCGTATGTGTATGCAAGCGCCGGGCTTGGTTGTTGTTCGATGCATTCAATCACGGCTTTGGCGAGATCGAGGCATCCCTCCCCACCTTTGGCAAAGCCTTCGTTTATTGCGAATTTGATATTGTTTGCTTCGCAATATTCCTTAACAATATCTGTCTCTGCTTGGGTGTCTGTGCCAAACTTGTTTAATGTAACAATGACATTTTGCCCGAAACTTCTTATATTGTCCACATGTTTCGCTAAGTTGAGTAAGCCCTTTTGCACACCTTCTTTGTTTTCCGTCTTTATAGCATCGAGAGGAACATCGCCGTGCATTTTTAATCCTTGTATAGTTGCAACAAGAATCGTTACTTTAGGGGAAATCCCCGCAGCGCGACACTTTATATTGTAGAATTTTTCGGCTCCAAGATCAGCTCCGAACCCGGCTTCTGTAATGACATAGTCGGCATAGGTCATAGCTGTTTTGGTTGCGATGATAGAATTGCATCCGTGTGCGATGTTGGCAAACGGGCCTCCGTGAATAAGTGCTGCCGAATGTTCTGTCGATTGCACAACGTTTGGATTGACGGCATCTTTTAGCAGCACGGTAATTGCCCCTGCCACGCCAAGATCTTTCACCGTAAATGGCTCTCCGCTCATCGTAAAGCCGAGTATTATTTTCTCTATCCGTGTTTTCAGATCGTCGATGTCTTTGGCGAGGCAAAGAATTGCCATGATCTCCGAGGCAGGAGTTATCTCAAATCCCGACTCTCCCGGAATCCCGTTTTCTGTGCCGCGCAGACCTGTAACTACATATCTCAAATTTCTGTCGTTAACATCGAGAACGCGTTTCCAAATCACATCTTTCAGAGCTTTCTCCGTCCCTCTGTTTCTGTATACATAGTTGTCGAGAAGAGCCGTTATCATGTTGTGAGAAGAAGTGATAGCATGAAAGTCTCCGGTGAAATGGAGATTGATATTTTCCATCGGTAATACTTGCGAATATCCTCCTCCGGCAGCTCCGCCTTTCATCCCAAAGCATGGGCCTAAGGATGGTTCTCGCAGAGCAACAATTGTTTTCTTATTCAATTTATTCATCCCAAGGGATAATCCTATCGATACGGTTGTTTTGCCGATACCTGTTTTAGTGGGTGTAATGGCTGTAACAAGAATGAGGTTACTTTTGGCAACCTTTTGTTCGTCGATCAAATTGTGCGGAATCTTTGCAATGTATTTCCCGTAATTATGTAACTCTTGAGTTGGAATTCCAACTTTTTCAGCGACTTTTTCAATCGGCTGTAAACTAATGCTATGCGCTATTTCGATATCAGATTTCATAAGTGTGTTTTATATTTATAGCAAAGATATAGCTTTTAAGGTAAAAAGAAACCTCAAGCTATATGAAACTATCTGAAAAAGCATGTTGTATAGCAATAGCAGACAAAGTGAGAGGATTTGCGGATTGATTGTGTAACTTTGTGTAGTCATAAAACTTAATACAACCATGAACAAGGCTCTGAAAAAAGTTACTACCCATACTCTCTTTATGTTATTTGCATTTTGTTTAAGTACCGCGATATTCTCGAACTGTTCGGACGGAGACCGGGATGAAGACAATAGCAATAACAATAACAATAACAATGGAGGCGATAGCGACAACGAAGAGAAGCCGATTGTGCCTACTCTTACAATTACGCCTAAAACGAGGAATATAAATTTCTCAACCGAAGGCTCAGAGAGATACGAGTATTCGATAACTACAAATCAAGAATCGTGGGAGGTAAATGTTTTTCCTGCAAATGTTGTATGGTGTATCGTTGAGAAAACGGCGGATGGAAAAGGGTTTGTTGTAACTGCGAAAGAAAATACGGGAGAATATCTGTCTGAAAAAGTTACGATTACTGTATTGGCAGGTAAGGCCGAAAAGGTTGTGTTCTATGCCACACAGGATATGTATATCCCTACAATGTATATTGCCGGATACGAATATGATTATAGTAAGAGAAGGTATATTGCATATTCGTGGATTAACGAACAGCAAACAACACTTGGCTTGAATGATGCGCGTGCCCATTCTGTGTATGTTGACTCAGAGGATGTGTATGTTGCCGGGGACGAAGGCGTTGACGCTTGTTATTGGAAAAATGGAGAAAAAACGGTTCTTGGCAACGGATCTAAATCATCAGTGGCACATGCCATCTTTGT
>CALNCC010000133.1 GCA_937875275.1 uncultured Dysgonomonas sp.
AGAGGATTATAATTTTTTTGTATCTAAAATATCCGCCATTCTCAAAGAGGAAGATACCTATCTCGAAGTTTTTCTGCAAGACATGAAGTACAGTGAGACTCCCATTGCGGCAAACATATCCGAAGATTTGGGAGATATATATCAAGATCTGAAAAACTATATAAGTATATACGAGCGTGGCATAACCGAGATGATGAACGATGCCCTATATGTTTGCACCGAGAATTTCAGAGTATATTGGGGACAAAAACTTGTAAATGTTTTGCGGGCATTACACTCGCTCAAGTATGGAGAGAGCCTGTCGGCAGAAGACAAAATAATAGAAGAGAATGGAGACGAGTATTACTAAAGAAGAATTGGCAGATTTGCCTGTTGAAGAATTTGAGGGAAGAATAATCGTTATTCAGGACGATAAGGAGGCGAAAAAAGCGACCGACTATTTGTCTACGCAGACGCTTTTGGGTTTCGATTCCGAAACACGTCCTAATTTCAAAAAGGGATCGTCTAATAAAATCGCTCTTATACAAATTTCTACACAAGACACTTGTTTTTTGTTTCGCCTAAATCATATCGGAATCCCCGAAGGGCTTACCCGCATCCTCACTTCGCCCGACATAAAGAAAATAGGGCTTTCACTCAAAGATGATTTCGCCGCAATCAGAAAACGGAAGTCGATAGAGCCGGCAAATTTTGTGGATTTGCAGACGATGGTAAAAAAATACGGAATCACGGATATAGGCTTACAGCGTATATATGGGATCTTGTTCGGAAAAAGGATTACCAAGGGGCAACGCCTCACCAATTGGGAAGCAGAAATATTGTCTGACGCGCAGAAGAAATACGCTGCTCTCGACGCTTGGTCTTGCTTGCAAATATACAACCAGTTACTTTCAATCAATCCAAACCCTGCTCTGTAAGCATTGGAAACCGGAACTAAGACTCTAAACAAAAAAAAATGATGAATCTGAGAAATGATATATTCGGGCGCACACTCTTGCTTGTCGGCGAAGAAGCCCTCGACAGGTTGCAACACACTAAGGTTATTCTTTTTGGTGTAGGTGGGGTTGGAAGCTGGTGTGCCGAAAGCCTGATACGGTCGGGCATAGGGCATCTGACTATCGTAGATTCGGATAGCGTATGCGCATCCAACATCAACAGGCAACTGATGGCTACCACAAAAACCGTCGGGCAGTCGAAAGTGGATGTGCTGAAAGCTCGCTTATTAGACATAAATCCCGAAGCGGAGATCGTAGCCATGCAAACGATTTATGACGAAGCATCGTCGGCATCTTTCCGGCTCAATGACTACGATTATATTATCGACGCCATAGATAGCCTTGAGAATAAGATACATCTTATACGAACCGCAACTCGCACAAAAGCCGTCTTCTTTTCATCGATGGGTGCAGCATTGAAGTTAGACCCGACGAAAATACAGGTTGCAGAGTTTTGGAAAGTAAAAGGTTGCCCTCTGGCTGCTGCGATACGCCGCAGAATAAAGAAAGGTGAGCTGCCCGCAAAGAAGTTTTTCTGTGTATACAGCGAAGAGGTTATCGACAATCAAGGGAGCGAAAAGCCAAATCCGAAAGACATCACAAGCGATACATGGAGCAGCAAGAAAGCTCAGATAAACGGGACAGTACCACACATCACGGCAATATTCGGGTTCACTCTTGCCGGAATGCTTCTGAAAGATGCCTGTGGACGAACACAATAAAAATATGGCAATCAATCCTTTGCCATTTTAAGATAAATCCATATATTGCATGGTATTTCATTTCTACTTAAAATCTGAGAACCATGAAAAAGTTGTTAATCTTTAGTTTTCTTTTGTGTTTATCGACCCTTGGCTATGCGCAAGAGATAGAGTCGTGCCCCGGAGACAGTATTGTAGAGGTCGCCAACGGCGTCATCTATTTCCCTAAGATAGACACGGTAAAAGCAGAGTTGAAGGATTACACGGTAAGGATTACGGTCGTGGACAAGGACGGAGATCCTGTGCCGAGAGCAACAGTAACCGATATCGCCTCAAAAAAAGAGTTTGTTACAGACTCGATAGGATACACCGAACTTAAAATCGCAAAAGGTGGTGTCGTGGAAGTATTGGTAGAACGCACCCTTTACCATAAGCCCATCACGATGAGTGTTACATCACAGTTGGCAAACGAAGATGTTGCCATACAATTAACTGAAAGCATAGTGCCGGGTGTGATAAAAAGGAATAAGAGTGGAGAATCGGAATCTAATTTTTCTGAATTTTGGATAAAAAAACCGGCAATTTATCTTTATCCGACCACCCAAACCAAAGTTAACATCAAGCACTCATTCCAAGGAACAGTGATGACCACTTACCCCGAATATGCTAATGGCTGGGAAGTCGTTGCCGACCCGTCGGGGAAACTCAAGAATGTGGCAGACAACAGGGAGTATAACTATTTGTTTTGGGATGGGACATATCGTTTTTCCGATTCTCACTACAATTACCAAAACGGATTCTATGTAAAGAAAGGAGACTATACATCATTTCTGTTAGATAAACTGACGCTGATCGGTTTGAACGAAACGGAGATAAATGATTTTATTGTTTATTGGCTACCTTCGATGAATCGTTACGATGAAGTTTTCGTACACTTTTGGATAAATGATGATATAGACAATAGTTCGAAACTGGAAGTAACACCTAAGCCTGACACAATGATTCGTGTATTCATGGAATTTGGAGAATACAAAGGAGAAAAGAAATTGCCGGAACAAGTGTTGACACCAAGCGAAAGAATCGGATTTACACTTCTCGAATGGGGCGGCGCGGAAATTATGTCGGGAGAAGTACGGTAGTTTGTATTTTTAACTACCGTTCCCCTCTAAGATTTAGATAGTTTATATAAATTCATGATATAAAAGACCTAAAATGTAGTATCTTTGCAGCCTCAAAAATTTGAAAATGCAGAGTATAAGAAATATTGCAATCATTGCACACGTAGACCACGGTAAGACAACCCTTGTAGATAAGCTGCTGCTTGCCGGACAATTGTTCAGAGAAAACCAATCGAAAGGAGAACTTATCCTTGACAACAATGACTTAGAGCGTGAAAGAGGAATAACCATCCTCTCTAAGAACGTATCTATCAATTACAAAGGAGTTAAGATAAACATCATAGACACTCCCGGACATGCCGACTTTGGCGGAGAAGTAGAACGCGTACTTAATATGGCTGACGGCTGCTTGCTGTTAGTCGATGCTTTCGAAGGCCCTATGCCTCAAACTCGTTTTGTTTTACAGAAAGCAATCCAGATGGGTTTGAAACCGATTGTTGTTATCAACAAAGTAGACAAACCAAACTGTCGTCCCGAGGAAGTACACGAAATGGTTTTTGACCTCATGTTCAGCCTCGATGCTACGGAAGAACAGCTCGATTTTCCGACTATATACGGATCAGCAAAACAAGGATGGATGTCTGACGACTGGAAAAGTCCGAAAGAAGACATCTCTACCCTTTTGGATGCCATTGTACAATATATTCCTGCTCCAACCATGTTGGACGGAACCCCACAGATGCTTATAACATCGTTAGACTATTCCAAATATGTAGGACGTATCGCCGTAGGGCGTATCCATCGTGGAGAACTGCGCGAAGGTATGGACGTATCTCTTTGTAAACGAGACGGAAGTACTGTCAAATCGCGCATCAAGGAATTGAATACATTCGAAGGATTAGGTAGGGTAAAAGCGACTTCGGCACAATGCGGAGATATATGTGCGCTGATAGGTATCGAAGGTTTCGAAATCGGAGACTCGATTGCAGATATAGAGAAGCCCGAACCACTTGAACCTATTGCCATCGACGAACCCACAATGTCGATGTTGTTTACGATCAACGACTCACCGTTTTTCGGCAAAGATGGGAAGTATGTAACATCGAGACACATACACGAACGCCTGGTGAGTGAACTGGACAAGAATCTTGCTCTCAGAATAGAACAAACAAACAACCTCGATGCATGGATTGTCTACGGACGAGGCATTCTGCACTTGTCGGTATTAATAGAAACAATGCGCCGCGAAGGATATGAACTTCAGGTTGGACAACCAAAAGTGATCATAAAAGAAATAGACGGCGTGAAACACGAGCCTGTCGAACAACTAACTATAAACCTTCCTGAAGAATCTGCAAGCAAGATCATCGACTTGGTTACCCGCAGACGTGGCGAACTGACAATGATGGAATCGAAGAGAGACCGTGTATTCCTTGAATTTACAATTCCGTCACGCGGAATCATCGGATTGAACAACGCTGCATTAACACTGTCGGGTGGTGAAGCTGTTATCGCACACCGATTCCTCGAATTTCAACCATGGAAAGGAGATATAGAAAAACGCCAGAATGGCTCGATTATCGCCAGCGAATCGGGTAACGCCTTTGCGTATGCCCTCGACAAACTGCAAGACAGAGGACGATTTTTCCTTGAACCGCAGACCGACATATATATGGGGCAGATAGTCGGTGAACACACCAAAGAGGGAGACCTTGTGGTAAATCTGACAAAATCGAAGAAGCTGACAAACGTACGTGCCTCAGGTACAGACGACAAAGCGAAGCTGGCTCCTCCTATCATATTCAGTCTCGAAGATGCTCTGGAATACATCAAAGAAGATGAATATGTGGAAGTAACTCCTCATGCTATTCGCCTCAGAAAGATATTTCTTGACGAAAATGATCGCAAACGGATGACGAAGAAATAAGCGACAGATCATTTTTCTGTCATATAAATATTTATCTTTGCCTTAACTCAAACAAAACTAAACTGATGGGAAAGCTCAATATCTGTTCATCGTCATTATTCAACCTTGCCATTTCTTTTTCGAGGACTTTTCCTCGATTTACGCAATGGCTGAGATACAAGGTTGAGGGTAATTCCTTGTGGCCTGCACGCAAACAGATATTGGACTATTACAAACAACATCCCAAGGACATAGGGGACGATGAGATGCGTGAGGCTCTGTCGTTCATAAAAAAAAGGGGAGTCGATCTTTTTCCCTACTTCTGGATGTTGAAATACAACCCTATAAAGATAAAGGTATATGCAGACGATACTTGCGGACTATCATATGTTTTGCACGAAGGGAAAAAGCTCTATCTGAGAAGAGGAACAAGCCCTGCTCGTGCAAAGCTTGTTTATAATGCCCTGATTCAGGAGCAGGACAAGAAATCGCCACATGTTTACGAAACAGATACATTCAAGGTTTCCCACGGTAGCATTATCTGCGACGTGGGTGCTGCGGAGGGTATTTTTGCGCTAACGCATATAGAGGAGGCTAAGAAGGTCTATATCTTTGAAACAGAAGAAGATTGGATAGAGCCGTTACAGAAAACATTCGAGCCTTGGAAAGAGAAAGTTGTTGTCATCAACAAGTTTGCTTCGGATAAGAACTCAGACAATACCGTTACGCTTGATTCTGTTTTAGAAGAAGACTCACTTCAAGGCGGAGATCTTTTCTTGAAATTGGATGTGGAAGGAGCCGAAAAGCTTGTGCTTACCGGTGCTTCGGAGGTTCTCAATTCGAGCAAATTTACAACCAAAGCAGCTGTATGCACATATCACTACAATCACGACTATAAGGAATTAACGACACTCATGTCGGCATTCGACTACAATGTGGCCACATCGAAAGGTTATATGTGCTGTTTCTATGGCACACCTCCTCCTCCATCATTTTTCAGACGAACAATGATCTACTGCGACAAATAAAAGGAATAAGCGTCTTTATTTATTTGGTTTTTTCTATCTCTTTGATGCGAGGCACAACAAGTTCGTCCTCGATGAATGTGTGGGCATTAAGCTCTTCCTCAGTTGTATATAACTCGGTCAATACGTTGATCATCAACATCTGATCGTTTATCCCCGATACATATTTCATCAATATCTGTTTCAGATCGCTCATTTTTGCCTCTATGTCGTTGTGGCGCGACTCGAAGATAGATATAGAATATTTGGGGCAATATTCGATAGTTCCATCCATCAAAGCCTTTATATAAGGAAATACAACTTCGTCCTCATATTTCATATGCTCTTTTACTTCGGCTGCATAGCCATCGAAGAACCGAAAGACAATCTCTCTCAAGCCTGTCTCTGTTTTATCGAATACGAGTTCGAGCTTACGGCGAATATTCGGCAACCGCTTTTCTAAGAAGTAGTTGTGAGATGCTCTTAAGAAGTACAGAAAGGGCTCGATAGGCAAAGTATCGAATGTTTCTTGTGCTATAATGTTGAATCTATTCGACTGAAAATTGGCAAGGAACAGAAAACAGTCAGCATCAAATCCGTGTTCGTTGCATACGGCTTCGACGCTTTTCTCCCCGAATCCTAACGATATGTTCAGCTTATAAAGAAGCATCAGCAGATTGTAGTCGACATCTATAAGCTCCGACATCTTCATTTTCTTGTTCAGTATTATCGTAACGTCTTGCATATTGGAAGAATGTTTTATTGGTCCTTATAATTTATTTCGGATATATCTACCAGCTTATTTATAATAGAATATATTGTCAGCCCCGATATGCTGTGTATCTTCAGCTTCTTAACAATATTTCTACGGTGAGTTATAACCGTATGTATCGAGATGTTCCAGTGATCGGCTATCTCTTTGTTGCTCATACCTCTAACGATAGAAACAAGTATTTCTTTTTCTCTGTCGCTCAGTTCGTCAAGTTCGGGTTGTTGCGTCTCCTTGTTGTTGAAGCACTCCTCTAATGTCTCTTCTATTTTCGACTCAGAGTCATTTATCTTGATTATAGCATTGTATGATCGGTAAAATTGTTCGTCAATCATGTTGTATACCAGTGCTATGACTGCGGTTTTCTTCTCCACGTCGAGCTGCTGCCTGATGTCGCCTTTGGATGTATGCCCAAGTAGCATGGGGTTGATTATCAGCGCATCGGGTTTTAGTATATTCAACTGATTTTGGATGTTGTCCATTTCCTTCAGCTCCACAACTCGTCCAACCATCGGGAAGTGGGATATGGCATAGACCAATCCTTTTCTTATGATGTATGATGTCTCGGCTATGGCAATGACCTTTTTCGTTTCGGACATATGATCGTTATCTGGAATCATTCTTAATAATAAGCAAAATACGTTATAAAATTTCTTATATCCAAGTTTATAGGATAAATAGACATGTTAAAAAAAATGTCTATACTGCTGAAAATGATTACAGCTTGTGGGTACGGTAATAATCTACATTCTCTTTGATGAGAATATCTATCGGCATATAGTTTGTTTTTTCAGGACTTTGTCCAAACAGATAATAGTTGCCCAATGCCTTTATGCCATCGTATCCCTGCCTTTCAGGCTGCTGAGATAGCAAGTAGGCGACTTCATCTTCTTTCAATGCTTTCACATTGCGAGGTATCGAGTCAAATCCAACCAATTTCATTCTGTCTTTTAGCGGGCTGCCAATCTCGTCAAGTATAGACGCAAGCTCGTGTATCCTTGAGTTAAATACAATTCCACCGGCAACATTGTTTATATGCTCCAAAGCCTCACTAAGCATCTGCTGCGAACGTTGTTTGTCCTCAAGATTTAATTCTATATAGTGTACTTTCCCTCCGAATCCATTTTCTTGCAGGAAATGCAAGAAACCTGTTTCGCGATTTTTCATCTGCACAGACTCGGCTTTTTGCTTCAGTCTGACGTGGAAGATAAAAATATCCGACTCCTTGTCTATCAACCTCAACAAAAGACTGGCCGCAATGAATCCACTGCCGAACGAGTCTCCACCGTAGTAAGACAGGTTATTCTGGTCAGAGATGGGAGAGTCGATGTACACATAAGGGATTTCTTGGTCATCCAGTTCTTTAGAGAGATTAACAACCGAATCTTCGAAAATCGTGGCAAGAAGCACTCCGTCATATTCGTCTTTGTTAAACTGTGCTACGGCATCATCGAAGGAGCGTTTGTCATACTGATCGAAATAGAAATACTTGATATCGAAATCGAATTTATGTAGTTCTTTGATACTGTCTGCGATCCCTTTAGCTACCAAATCCCAATATTCACCCTCGGCGTAGGAGGGTATTATTGCTGCTAAATGGTAATTGCGTCCCGAAGCCAAAAAACGTGCAACCATGTTGGGTTCATAGTTTATTTCTTTCAGAACACTTTCTATCTTTTCTCGCTTCTCTTTAGACACTCGTCCTCGACCATGCAATACCCGATCCACCGTGCCTACAGATACTCCGGCCATTTGGGCTATATCTACTATGCGTATTTTTCTATCCATTTGTTTCTGAATTGTTTTCGCACATCTGCGTATTACTTTACAAAGATAAGGTATTTTTATATAGTGGTTTACTTTATTTGTTGGAAAAACACACTTTGTGCCATCGCATAGTAAAGAAAAGACGTACACAGAAAAGGACATATACAAACAAAGATAGTTGCCGGGCTACCCCGACAACTATCTCATATTTTGTCCAAATAAACCGATAACGGCTATTTAGAACTATTCTGTAAGTTTATCTTACTCGATACTGTTCAATAGATCTACTTTACCTTCGTTGATCAATTTCAAGATCAACTCTCCGAACAATGTGTTTTGCCATGCAAACCATGAACGGGTGAAATCGGCAGGATTGTCTTTGTTGAACGATTCGTGCATAAATCCTGTTTCATCTTCAGTATCCAAAAGCATTTCGATGCAAGTTTTGATTTCTGCATCATCGGTGCTTGTAAATGCTTTCATCATGATACTCATAGGCCATACCATATTGTAGCCGATGTGTGGCCCGCCGATACCTTCTCCTGCTTTTCCACGGAAGAAATATGGGTTATCTTCGCTCCATACAAATTGGCGAGTATTCTGATAGATAGGATCGTCTATTTTCACATCTCCCAAATAAGGCATTGCAAGAAGGCTTGGTACGTTAGCATCGTCCATCAAGAAGTGATTTCCGAAACCGTCTACTTCGAATGCATAGATTGTTCCATATTTAGGATGATCGTATGTTGCATATTCTTTCAATGCTGTTTCTACTTCTGTTGCAAGATCGGTACATTCCTTAGCAAGACCAGTTTCTTTGTTTACTTCTGTCAATATTTCGCTTGCTTTTTTCAATGAAGACACTGCGAAGAAGTTTGAAGGAACAAGGAATTGAAGAGTCGTAGCATCGTCTGACGGACGGAAAGAAGAAACGATCAATCCCACAGGGTTAACCGGTGCTCCCAATCCACCATTGTTCAATGTATCTAATGCTCTTTCAGTCTTTCTTTGGAATTTGTAAGGTCCGTTTCCTTCCTTGCGTTGTTGCTCTTTGAATGTTTGCAACACAAGTTTGATTGCCTCCATCCATTGGCTGTCAAAGATGCTTGCATCACCTGTTACTTTCCAGTATTGGTATGCCAAACGGATCGGATAACAAAGTGAGTCAATCTCCCATTTACGCTCATGAAGTTCGAGTCTCATCTTCGTGATATCTGTTTGCCATTCATGGTTCGGATTCGGATCTTGAGGATCGAGGAACGCATTGGCATA
This sequence comes from uncultured Dysgonomonas sp., assembly GCA_937875275.1. GTDB lineage: Bacteria > Bacteroidota > Bacteroidia > Bacteroidales > Dysgonomonadaceae > Dysgonomonas. Next base: position 9,533 of record CALNCC010000133.1, read on the forward strand.
CGGGTCGAGGATGATACATTTGAATTGACGACGGATAGTTCCCTCAATTACACTTTTCAGTTCAGCATCATTATTCGCCAACATTACGTAAGGCCATACTTGTGCTCCTGAATCGCGAAGCCACATAGCGTGAATATCGCCTGTATAGACCACTGTGTCGGGTTTGCCGTCTGCGGTATATACATGAACTGTTGTGTCTAATGTATTAGGGAAACAGTTTTCGAACATCCATGCCAGTTTCGGGTTCTTAAGAAGACCTTTTACGCGAACGATCTCATTCTCTACCGCTTTCGACACGAATAATCTATTCGCTTCTGCCGGACGGTTTGTTTTTGTGTAGTCTCCCGGAGTTTTACCTGATTTATATCTTTCGTATTTGATTTTAGTATTATCAGATACAAGAGATGTTTTCACCGGTTGATTATCCGAATTAACACATCCGGTATTGAAAACCATTCCGGTAAGGGCTAATGCCCCTACAACCGGAATAATTCTTAGATATTTGATGTTAAAGTTCATTATTTCTTACCTTTTAGTTCGTTTGTGAATGAATAAGGGAAATCAGAAGCATTGATTCCTCTACTCGTATTTGGTTTTGCTGACATTTTGAACTCTATTTTTCCACCTTTCAATAGGTCGTCATGAGTTACATAGTTCTTTGTGTAGTTCTTTCCATTCAATGTCATTGACTGGATATATCTATTTTCTACATCGTTGTTCGGAGCTGTGATAACCACTTTCTTTCCGTTTTCAAGGTTCAAAGTCAATTTCTTGAATAGAGGCGATCCCAATACGTATTCGTTAGATCCCGGACATACAGGATAGAATCCCATAGAAGAGAATACGTGCCAAGCAGATGTTTGTCCGTTATCTTCGTCCCCACAGTATCCGTCAGGAGTTGCAAAATACAATTTATCCATTACCTCACGCACCCAGTATTGAGCTTTCCAAGGTTCTCCGCCATAGTTGTACATGTAGATCATGTGTTGGATAGGTTGGTTACCATGAGCATATTGTCCCATGTTCATGATTTGCATTTCGCGGATTTCATGGATAACGCCTCCGTAATATGTATCATCGAATAATGGTGGAACATTGAATACAGAGTCTAACATTGTGTTAAATTCTTTCGGTCCGCCCATCAGGTCGATCAATCCTTGTGGATCGTGGAATACAGACCATGAATAGTGCCAGCTGTTACCTTCGGTAAACGCATCACCCCATTTCAATGGAGAGAATGGCTCTTGGAACTTACCATCTTTGTTTTTACCTCTCATCAGTTTGTGAGTAGGGTCGTATAAGTTCTTATAGTTCATTGCATGTTTTGCGTAGATTGCGATTTCGCTTTCCGGTTTACCCAAAGCTTGTCCCAATTTGTAGATACTCCAGTCGTCGAAAGCATACTCAAGTGTACGAGCAGCATTTTCGTTGATTTTCACATCATAAGGAACATATCCAAGTTCGTTGTAATATTGCCATCCTAAACGTCCTGTTGACGATACACGAGGATGAACATTGTTCGCTCCGTGTTTTACAGCTTCCCATATTGCGTCAACATCATATCCTCTAAGTCCTTTGAGGTACGCATCGGCAACAACAGAGGCAGAGTTGTTTCCAACCATGATTCCGCGATGACCCGGGCTAGCCCACTCTGGCAAGAATCCACTTTCTTTGTATGTATTAGCAAGTCCTTCTTGCATTTGAGTTCCCATTGATGGGTAAACCAAGTTTACGAATGGGAATAGACAACGGAATGTATCCCAGAAGCCTGTGTCTGTAAACATATAGCCCGGAAGAACTTCTCCGTTGTAAGGGCTGTAGTGTACCACCTCGTTCTTTGCATTTATCTCATAGAAAGAACGTGGAAATAATACTGAGCGGTAGAGACAAGAATAGAATGTACGAATATTGTCAACGTTGTCATCTTCTACCTCGATAGCACCTAATACTTCGTTCCATCTGTCTTTACCTTTAGCTTTCAGCTGATCGAAAGAGTTGTTGCCAAGTTCTTTCAAGTTCAACTCAGCTTGTTCGGGGCTGATGAATGAAGAAGCTACACGAGCGTGAACTACTTCTCCTTTTTTAGTTTTGAATCCGATGATTCCTTGTGAATGGTGAGATTCAGATTCTGTATTTCCTTCTTCCAAAGCTATTGAGACAGTTCTTTTTCCATCAGAATCGGGTTCGTTAATCGTTGATTTTACTACCGCTTTGTATTCGAATGGTTTATCGAATTTAATAACAAAATAGTTTTTGAAGTTTTTAGGAACTCCTCCACTGTTTCTTGTAGTGTAACCGATGATTTTGTTTTCTTCAGGGATGATCTTGATATAAGATCCTCTGTCGAATCCGTCAACTACAACATACGAGTCGTCTGTTTCAGGGAATGTGAAACGGAACATAGCAGCTCTTTCGGTAGGAACGATTTCTGTTACTACATCATGGTCAGCCAAGTAAACACGATAGTAGTATGGTGTTGAAACCTCAGCTTTGTGAGAGAACCAGCTTGCACGTTGGTTTTGCTCAAATTTAGGAGCTCCCGTAACAGGCATGATAGAGAATTGACCGTAGTCGTTCATCCAAGGGCTCGGTTGGTGAGTTTGTTTAAATCCTCTGATTTTGTCTTCTGTGTACACATATGCCCATCCGTGTCCCATTTCTCCGGTTTGTGGCATCCAGAAGTTCATGCCCCATGGCATTGCGATTGCCGGATACGTGTTACCATTCGACAATGCGGGCTTCGAAAGAGTCCCCATCAATGGATTAACATAATCCACCGGAGTCATCTTTGTTTGAGCCTTCAGCGTAAACGCAAAAAGCACTCCCAAAAATAGAATTGAAATTTTTTTCATCTGTTTTCTTTTAGTTGTGAATTAATATATTAAAATAGTTATTTTATAGTAGTCGTGTTGTTCCAATAAGAAAATCTCTCTCTTCAGGCACTGAAGGGAAAGGAATTATTACTTTCTCAGAGAATTACTCATGATACCGCATTTAAGCCAAATTGCCCCAAATTACAATCGAATTTGCGCTATTTGCTTTTCGCACACTAAGATAATGCGATTTTTTGTATCCGGCTATTTATCGGGGAAAAATCCACCTATTTTAACAAAAAAAACGCTCGTTTTATCGAGCGTTACATCATGTTGTTTATAGTTGGACGTAAACGATTTTCTTTGATGCGAAAAACTCTTCTTCGAAGAAGAAGGATAAGTCATCCGCTTCTGCAACTTTTTTGAATGGCTTCATTTCGGCATCAATCTCTCCTCCTTTGAGGCAGATAAGCCCGTTGGGGAGGATGTTTTTCTGTTCTGTAGAGATGTTTTTTCGCACTATCTTCACCAAGTCGGGAAGAGCCATAACCGCACGGCTGACAACAAAGTCAAATTTTCGCTTTTCTTCCTCCACTCGCGCATGGCGAAATTCGACATTTGTAAGCCCTATTGCCTCTGCAACAGCCGTTGCAACCTTAATTTTCTTGCCAATGCTATCAATAAGTAAAAACTGGCATTGCGGGAATAGTATGGCGAGCGGAATGCCGGGGAAACCGCCTCCCGTGCCTACGTCTATTATCTTCGTGCCATCCACAAAATTAATCAGCTTGCCTATGGCAAGAGAATGTAGAATATGGTGCTCGTACAGATTGTCTATATCCTTGCGGGAAATGACATTTATCTTATCGTTCCAATCTTTATACAGATCGAAAAGTGCTGCAAATTGAGCCTTTTGTCCTTCCGTCAGATCGGGGAAGTATTTTAATATTATCTCCATTCGGTTCTTTTTTAGAATAACGAGGCTATCACGGAGTCATCCCTGAGGATTTCTTTCAGTTCGTCAAAGCCGATCGGGATTATGATTGTGCCTACACTCGGCGCAGAGCATTCTCCCTCGTTGTATATGTATGTAATACCTTTGTCGTCGACGAAAAAATTGTTATTGCTATCCAAATCTTCTATACACCAATATCCCAATTCCAACAAATCGTCTATTGTTTTCACATTGTTCTGAGCAATAATCTTTTCTGTCAATATTTTATTCAAAGTGTATTTATATTCTGCAACAAATATATCGTACTCCGAGAGCGGTTTTCCTGTATTCAGGTCGAGAACTATATTTCGATACATGGTGAAAGAGTTGGCTCCTCCTTTATCGTCATGCGACTTTACCTGATACGAGATTATGTTCGCTTTATTGAACAATAATTCACTCTTTATCTTCTTTGAAAACGAGTAATAATCTTCCGAATGTTCATGCGCCTCCCACTTTGGAGCTTTTTTGTCCATTCCCTCTTTGTATCTTTCTGCCTCGTCTTTGTAATTTTTTACATAATCACTCACGTACAAAGCAATCCCTTTATCAACAGGT
>CALNCC010000134.1 GCA_937875275.1 uncultured Dysgonomonas sp.
CATTGTCTGTTTCGTTGATCGGAGCTTTATATGCCGGCGAGTCGGTCGCTGCCACAGTTACAGATGTGCGCCCGTGAAATGCTTTGCTGAATGTCAGCATTTTCTTTCGTCCATTGTGGAACGATGCAAGTTTTAGCGCATTTTCGTTTGCTTCAGCTCCTGAATTTACAAGGAACAAATCATAATCAGCATATCCTGATTGTTCCCCTAATTTTTCTGCCAGCTCAACTTGCAATTTGTTTACAATTGAGTTTGAATAGAATGCTAAATTATTTAATTGGTCGGTAACTTTCTCTACATAATACGGATGGGTGTGCCCGACTGATATGACAGCATGCCCGCCATACAGGTCGAGATATTCATTGCCTTTGTCGTCGTATACATAACAACCTTTTCCTTTTACTATATTGAGATCGAATACCGGAAATACATCAAATGGTTTCATATTTATTTATTTTCTTAATTGTATCTTCAATTTTTATTTATAGAATTTATGGTCTCTATAACCTTTTCTTTGTCGATGATATACATACCCAACCGATCTTCGGTAACTCCATTTTCGAGTTTATAGGTATATTCGGGCGCACCACCTTTGTTGTTCGCCGAGAAACATCGGAAAAGAACATTTTTGCGTCGCCCGATTCTTTCCGATATTTCACTGATATGAGTGGATACCGCAAAGAGAGATGTCTTCACTTCTGCGAATGCAGAGATAACAGCAAAAGATCCGTCTGACGCATCTTTCACATTCGTACCCCGAAACAATTCATCAAAAATTACTAACATTCTTTTTTTCTCTTTTATCTTATTTGCTACATCCTTTATCCTCAACACCTCAGCATAGAAATGGCTTTGCTGTTTATCCAAATTGTCGGACAGATTGATTGTTGTAGACAGCCCGAGCAAAACACTCAACTGCATCACTTTCGCCGGAACAGGAAACCCCATATGCGCTAAGTAGACAGCTATGCCAAACGATTTTAGGAATGTTGACTTTCCCGCCATATTGGGGCCTGTTATAAACAACATGTTGCTGTTCATGTCCATACTCACATCGTTTGCAATGGGATGCTTGAGAAAAGGATGATACAGTTCTGTTATCTCAACTTTGGTTTCCGAACCGGACAAAAAAGTGGGAAACACATATCCTCTTTCCTTTTTCGTCTGCTCAACAGCCCTGAACGCGTCATATTCATATACTGTGTCAAGAATCGCTTTCACGTTGTCGCGATGTGTATAGCGAAACATATAGTCATAATTGGCAATCTTTGATATACCAATTTTAGTCAGACTTTTTGCTCCGGAAATACTTACAATCTCTTCCTTCGTGAAAGTTTGCCAAAAGTGATCTTTATATCTCTTTATTAATGGTGGGCAATCGTCTCCGATATTTTCATAAAATACCCTCAATTGGTTCAGCAGTCCGACCAAATAGCCTATACCTCTCTCTATTATATAATACTCTTCGGTCGGTTTCAGTTTATACATAAGTGCATCTTCCACCGCACTGAAATACGATTTTTTGCGAGTCGGATAATTGCCCTGCGACAAATAATACTCTACAAAATCAATAGACTGCCTGTCCCATTTGAGAAGATGCCACTCCGTTTCAAAAAACCGAATCCCGTCAACCCTTTCTTGAATGTGAACGATATTGGTAAACGGCTTAGAGAACATATCTATCAGCCTATTCTTTCCTCCGACAGTTGTGGTGTGATTGAAGATGCCAAACACAGAGTTTTCTCTCTTGAAAGCATCGAATATTTCAAGATCATCTAATGTTTGTTTATCTGCATCAAATTCCACGACCTGTTTTTTTCTTATTTAGAATGCACTTGCTTTCAGTTTCAATCCTACCGTTTCATCCAGCCCAAACATCAGGTTCATGTTGTGAACAGCTTGCCCCGAAGCACCTTTCAATAGATTATCTACACACGAAATAATCAACAGTTTATTTCCATGTTTCTCTACATAAAGAATACATTTGTTTGTATTCACCGCTTGTTTCAGATCAGGATTCTTTTCTGTTACAACAGTAAATGTTGCATCTGAGTAGAAGTCATTAAACAACTTTTCCGCCTCTTCGATAGTTCCTTCAAAGTTGGTATACACTGACGCGTATATTCCTCTCGTGAAGTTTCCTCTGACAGGCAGAAAATTAATCTCGGCATCAAAACTTCCTTGCAATTGGGTAAGAGACTCGCTTATCTCCTTCAAATGTTGATGCCCGAAAGCTTTGTATATAGATACATTGTTCTCTCTCCAACTGAAATGGCTTGTAGCACCCGGTTTTATACCTGCACCTGTCGACCCTGTAATTCCATTCACATGTATTTCCGATTTCAACACGCCGGCTTTTGCCAACGGCAGCAAGGCTAATTGAATAGCAGTTGCAAAACATCCCGGATTAGCTACACGCTTCGCATTTTTTATCTCCGTCTTATTCAACTCCGGAAGCCCGTACACAAAGCCTTCGTTAGATGCTTTGTGCCTATAATCAGTAGATAGATCTATGATTTTCAGATTGTCGGGGATAGAATTGTTTTCGATGAATTTACGAGTATCTCCATGTGCCGAACAGAAGAATAATAAATCAATCTTTTCATACGGCAACTGATCGGTAAATCGCATATCGGTATCGCCCAACAGCCCGCCATGCACATCGCAAAGCATATTACCCGCATTACTTGTACTATTCACAAACACAAGCTCAACTTGCGGATGATTCAACAACAAACGTATCAATTCTCCGGCAGTATATCCTGCTCCACCAATTATTCCTACTTTTATCATTTCAGTTCCTTTCCGTTTTTCTTCTGCACACTATGGAAAATCTTGTTTGTCATAGCGTATATCTTCGTAAATCCTTTGGCATCATCAGAACTCCAAGCCTTGTTCACTTCTCCATATTCGCCGAAGTCAGCTTTCATCAAGTCAAAATCACTTTCGATACCAACCAATGTGTAGTGGTAAGGTTTCAGCTCTACGATAACTTTTCCTGTAACATTCTCCTGAGAGCTTGTCAAAAAAGCCTCGATGTCGCGCATCACCGGTTCAAGATATTGAGCTTCGTGAAGGAACATTCCGTACCAGTTACCTAATTGTTCTTTCCAATATTGCTGCCACTTGCTCAATGTATGTTTTTCGAGCATTTTGTGCGCATTGATAATAACCAACGGAGCAGCAGCTTCGAATCCGACACGCCCTTTGATACCGATTATTGTATCTCCGATATGCATATCGCGACCAATAGCATAAGCAGATGCTATTTCTTCGATGTCTTGAATCGCTTTTACCTTATCTGTATATTTCTTTCCATTGACTGCCGCTATTTCTCCTTTTTCGAACTCGATAGTCAATGTTTCTTCTCCATTCTTTGTCAACTGAGAAGGGTATGCACTTTCGGGCAAAGTCTGATCAGATTTCAATGTTTCTTTTCCTCCGATACTTGTTCCCCATAGCCCTTTGTTGATAGAATACTCCATCTTTGTGAAGTCGGCTTCGTATCCATGTTCTTTCAGATAGTTGATTTCATATTCACGAGTAAGGAGCAGATCACGAGTAGGAGTGATAATCTCGATACCGGGAGCCAAGACGTCGAATGTGAGGTCGAAACGCACTTGGTCGTTTCCTGCACCTGTACTGCCATGCGCTACGGCATCAGCACCAATTTCTTTAGCATAATTGATAATTGCTATTGCTTGAAAAATACGTTCCGAACTGACAGAGATTGGGTAGGTTCCGTTGCGAAGTACATTACCGAAAACCATATACTTGATGCTTTGCTCATAATACTCTTGTGTAATATCAAGACTAACATGCGCTTTTGAACCCAATCTATAAGCCTTCTCCTCTACAACCTTTAATTCTGCCTCAGTGAATCCACCTGTATTAGCGATTGCGGTATACACGTCATAACCTAAATCCTCAGAAAGATACTTCGCACAAAAAGATGTATCCAAACCTCCACTAAATGCTAAAACAACTTTTTTCTTTTTCATTTCAATAGCTTTTTTATGTCTTTTATTATTTCTTTTACTTCTTTCTTGTCTTTCTGTTTTGCCGGATCGAAGAGCATCGCCGTACAAATACAATACTTGCGATTGGTACGGGTCAATACATCATAGTTGATACAACCTTGACACCCACGCCAAAAAGCCTCGTCGTCGGTCAATTGAGCAAAACTGACAGGTACATACCCCAACTCGGTATTTATTTTCATTACGGCCGCCCCCGATGTCAGCCCAAACACTTTAGCTTCGGGAAACATGGTGCGAGCAAGTGCAAACGCTTTCCTCTTAATGCGCGTGGCAAGTCCGTGCTGACGAAATTTCTCAACTACAATCAACCCCGAGTTGGCAACATACTGCTTGTTTCCCCACGATTCGATGTAGCAAAAACCGCCAAACTCGCCATCGACAAAAGCGATGATGGCTTTGCCTTCCTTCATCTTTTGTTCTACATATTCGGGCGTGCGTTTAGCTATACCTGTACCCCTTACTTTCGCGGCAGCCTCTATCGTATCCAAGATTGTCTGCACATAAGGTATGTGCTCTTCTCCTGCTATCAGAATCTGAACATCAGCTCCGTCCTTCTTTTTTTGAGGCAACAAACTTTTCAATATTGTAGTCATTTCTATTTTTTCAAAAAACTGTTAAACTAAATAGGCAAGAATTTTGATAAAGAATCAAGAATCTCTGCCCTCGAAATATTTTCTTTGGGGATGATCAAGATTGTATCATCACCCGCAACTGTACCTAATATTCTATCAGACGATTTGGCGTCAATCTCTCCGGCTATCCCCATTGCATAACCCGGCCTTGTCTTTACCACTGCCAATTGTCCCGAAAAATCGATGCGCAGAAAGCCATGCACCGAAAGAGTCGATGCCTCTTCCTTAACTGCTCCCTCTGTGTTTCCGGCAAGTTGGTAAACCGACGATCCGTTAGCCATCGGAATTTTTGCAACTTTCAATTCTCGCATATCGCGCGAAAGGGTCGCCTGAGTAACATCGATGCCCTTATCCAACAAAAGATTAAGCAGCATATCCTGACTATTTATTTCATTAGCCAAGAGTGTTTCTTTTATAATCTTATGTCGTTGTTTCTTATTCATCGATGAATAAATATGCAATAATCATGCAAAAGTATGCATTTTTATACATAATTCAACAACAATCAAGTGTAATTTTTGATAAAATATTCAGTATAGAGAGGCATTACAAAATGTATTTTACTTCTTTGAAGGCATATTGCCTGATTGTGTGATTTTTATCCTCAAGAGTGAGATACCCCATAGACGAAATATCTTTTATGCACGCTTCGAAATCGCCTTTATCGTCTCGATAGGAATGATAACCTTCGTTGCGAAATAGCGAGGCTTTGTAGTTTTTATGGATGGATTGCTGTCCTCCGCTCGTCAGTGCTAAGTAGTAGTGTTTGATTTTTTCGACAATAGAGCTTAATATCGAATCCCGATCATATTCTTGCCCGGTTATTTGTGATAGCGACACAGGATTAGGTGCTTTACTTTGGAACTCCTGCTGATTGAGATTTAATCCCACGCCAACAACAGATTGAGCTATTTTGTCGTCAATCAAGCTGTTCTCGATGAGTATACCACATATCTTCTTGTCTTTCCAATAGATGTCGTTTGGCCATTTTATAGTAATATCAGCAGTATATTCGTCCAGAACATTTTTTATAGCTAACGCCACGATCTGAGAAATCACAAACTGTTGCTCCACTTCAACCTCTTGCGGATAAAGGACAAGGCTGCACAAGAGGTTCTTTCCTCTTTGCGATTCCCATCCGTCGCTGTCGCGTTGACCTCGCCCTGTGGTTTGAAAGTCGGCGCAAACGACTGTATATTCGCTCAATTTCGTGTTTGCCAACAACTTCTTCAAGTAGTTGTTTGTCGAGTCTGTTTCGTCGAGGCGTATCAGTGGAAACATAAGCAGATCAACTGTTGAGATATTCTTCTTGTTTTTTCTTCGGCAACTTCTTTATCACCTCATCCACCGAGTGTCGCACAAGCTCAACTATCAATTCGTCAGAGACATCACTGTCCAAAACGATTGAATTCCAATATTTTTTATTCGAATGATAACCGGGAAATATTCCTTCGTATTTTTCCCGCAGATCGATTGCTCGCTCAGGGTCACATTTTACATTGACCCAAAATTCTCCATTCTTAGGTTCTAATGCCATATAGGCAAACATTTTATCCGCCACTTTAAACACCAACACATCTTCTCCGAAAGGGAAACTTTCGGTTGATCCTTTTATGGAAAGACATAACTCTCGTGCTTCTTCTATATTCATAGCAATTCAATTTACAGGAGGCAAGAAAGCATCCTCAAAATATTCGATTTCACATTTCCCGTTGTCGTAAATAACAGAAGCCACATCGAAACGGGCAGGCAGATCGATATCTTTTTCTTTCAAATAATAATCGGCAGACTCGACCAGATTGCGTATTTTAGTTTTAGATACAGCATCTTCGGGGTTTCCCCATCGGTCGGATGTGCGCGTTTTTACTTCCACAAAAATAATGCATTCTCTATTTTGAGCAATGATATCAACTTCCAGTTTGCGATAAAACCAATTATGCTCCAAGACAGTGTACCCTTCATCTTCGAGGTAGCCTATCACTGCTCTTTCTCCTATCCTGCCTATATCGTTGTGCTCAGCCATTCTTTACAGTAAGTTTCTTTATAGCTCTGTCATAGACCGGAACAAGTGAAACGGTATCTTCGCTCAAACAATAATCGACAGAGTCTTGCAAATTATTCGCCTCTAATCGTTTTATATGTTCTGTTCGGTCGATATATTTCCGAACATTCGATTCTGCGACCTGCCACATATCCATAGCCATCACGGCGGCATCCGATGCCGGGTAGTACCCTTCTTTGACCAAACGGTCGGACAAGGCTCCAGCAAACAATGTGTCTTCGATATTAAAACGGTTATTCCATCCGGCACAGAGAACGACAACATCTCGCCTCTCCGATGTACATAACCGGACAACAGCACTTATATTAGAAAATGCTCCAACAATCAACTTATAACAATTGGCGGCTTTTTCTATTGCCTGTGTCCCGTTTGTCGTTGTGAAAACAATCGTTTTATCTTTCATTTTT
>CALNCC010000135.1 GCA_937875275.1 uncultured Dysgonomonas sp.
TCCCCGACGGTGTGAAAGGGAATGGCGAATGGAGCGACCTTGCGGGACTGATAGCTCCACGAGGACAGGTGAAAAAACTGATAGACGAGGTAGAAGCTGACAAGATCGCTGATATCTATCAGATGAATGCCTTTTTCGAAAAACTGCACGAAAATTATTACTCGTTGGAGTGGACATGGGCATGGAGTAAAATACAGTCATTCTATGGTTTGTCGATAGATACAATAACTATAAAAGACATCGTAGGTATCATCAAAAAATGGCAAAACGCAGTTGTCGCCCTCGATAAAATGATATACGACGATGCTAAAAAAGAATTTTCCTTATCCTCATCCACAGGCTTTGGTGTAGATGGTAACGATCACGACCGGGAAGTAGACTTCGAGCAAGTTCGCGGAGCATTCGAGAATAACGAGTTTGTGAAAACCGTACTCAATCACATCGAAAAGAAAACAGCCTTAGGGCAATCTATGATTACCCGCTTGACACTGATCGGAAATAAGTGAAAGAAAAAGGGGATGTATGTAAAAAAAATAGCTGGTATTAATTATCTCTATCAGAACTGGAAATAGATGAACGGCTGAGGCCCGCTTGTAGCTGTTGCATATACCAACCAGAATACAAATCCCACCACAACGGCTTTAAACATCAACGGCAACGAATTGAACCCGGATTTGAGTGAATTGATAAAATTATCGGGAAGAAAGTGCATTGCATAACCAATAGCTACCAATATAAAGACATTGCGATAACCATCAAGAACGGCAAGCCATGCATCGGGAGAGTAGGTCAACTGCCCTATGTTGCCGATTACCTGTCCGGCAATATCGAAACTACCGGCACGGAAAAATATCCAACAAAATGCTACAATGTGAAATGTGATTAGGATACGTACAACCCGCCCCAATCGGTTTTCGCTCGACAGTGGTATGAATTGTTTGACAAATCGCTCGATAGCAAGTACGAGTCCATGCAATCCGCCCCAAACGACAAACTTCCACGAGGCGCCATGCCACAGTCCGCCAATCAGCATCGTCAAAAATAGATTGAGGTAGGTTCTGAACTTACCTTTGCGGTTACCACCCAATGATATATAGAGATAGTCGCGCAACCATGACGACAACGAGATGTGCCAGCGACGCCAAAATTCGGTAATCGACTGCGATTTATAAGGCATATTAAAGTTGGCAGGAATAGTAAATCCCATCAGCAACGCAAGCCCGATAGCCATATCGGAGTATCCCGAAAAATCGCAATATATCTGCAAGGTGTATCCATACACAGCCATCAGATTTTCGAATGCCGAATAACTCATCGGAGAATCGAAGATGCGGTCGACAAAATTTGTAGATATATAATCCGAGATAACAGCTTTTTTTATCAATCCCACCAAGATAAGGAACAAAGCCGTGCTTGCCTCTGTTTTAGACAGCGAAAGCTTCTTATACATCTGCGGAAGGAAATCCTTCGCACGAATAATCGGACCTGCCACAAGCTTGGGAAAGAAACTGATGTAGAAACAAAAATCGAGTGTACTCTTTGCCGGCTCCATTTCGCGGCGATATAGATCGACTGCATAGCTGACGGCTTCGAATACGAAAAACGAAATGCCGATAGGTAAGATTATATTCTGAAAAGACAGATCGCCATCGAATATAGCATTTATATTGTCTATAAGGAAGTTGGTGTACTTATAGTAAGACAGCATGCCCAGATTGGCTATGACGATAAGAGCCAAGAACAATTTTCGCCTTCCTCCGTCGGGCATATCATACATTCGCTTCGAAAGCACGTGTGTAACTACAGCACACACCATCAGCAATATATAATAGTTACCTCCTGCCTTGTAATAGAAAAAGAGCGAAAAGACTATAATATAAAGTTTCCGAAACAGGTCGTAGCGTTGCGAACGCACCAACACATATATAATATAGAAAATGACAAACAGAGCCAAAAACATGGGGCTGTTGAACAACAACGGCCTTCCCTGGTCGTAGGTCAGCCATGTATGCACTTGCTCAGGTGTTATAGATAAAACATCTGCTTTGACGGGCTCGAAGATATTTATCCTCAGCCATTCTATTATAGATTCTATCGTGTCCAACGTTTATTTCTGCTTTTTATAATTCTCGTATGCACTCAAAAAGTTGGATGTAAAAAGTATTCCTTGCATTTCGTATCCTTGTTGCGTATAATGCACCTTATATCTGTCCATCATCTTGGCATATTCTCCTTGGTTTCCTATACTGTTCTTTCCGCCCATATTGGAATACAGATCCCAGACCGGAAATTTTTCTTGCAACTGCAATGCTTCGGTATATTGATCGACCAACGTATTGGTACGTGTACGACGAATCATGGATGGTGGCGGCGACATAACCAGCACCGGCACATCTCCGGCAGATTCTCTCACCTTATCGACAAATGACTCTAACATAAACATATATTCGCCTACCGAAACCCGACCAAACGACTCGTTAGTGCCGAACGAAAGAATAACAAGATCGGGCTCAAGTTCAGGTAACTGCTTAAAGAACAACGGATAACGACTATAGTTGGATATCTGAGCACCATTAACACCTATCGAATGATAAATGATACCCGGCTTCTCGTTTTCCACAACAAAGCCGTTCAACGTATATTTCGATTGCTTTCCTTCGGGAAAAATAGTTATTGAGGTTCTCGCTACCGAGTCGCTATACACAGAGCAATAGGGCTTGTGATCGAGTGAAACGAAATCGATATTATCATCTATTTTGACATTCGACACCTGCACCACATTCTTTGATGGTATAGTCAAAGTTTTGCCGGCATTTATCCTGTCTGATTTCATGTTATTGGCACTTTTCAGCTTGGCTACCGTAGTTCCGTATTTTCGAGCGATAACCGAAAGACTTTCTCCACTCTTTATTTTGTGTCTCTGCCCGCCTGTTGAAACGGTCGATGTCATTTTCAATTCGGGTACAGACAAGGATGCTCTATACTGCGCATTTTCTTCTGCAAACAAGACTTTTACCTTATTGAAATAATAGCCCGAATCGGCTTTCAATTGCATGGCAAAATCAGACGTCGAAGTAACCAAACTACGCCCACTCAGCCCTACTTCTACTTCGCTTTGGTTCTTTAAGTTAGTTACACATGTCCATGCGGCATTGGTGGCATACTTTATTTCTTTAGGTCCATTTGTTTTTACCAGACCATAAGGAAAGCTAAAACCGACACCACCATCCCCAAATGCATCTTGCAACGATCGTTTGATGGTTCCCGTAAAAAATCCTGCCTGGATATGTGAATCTCCGATGTGAACAATATTCACTTTACCTTGGTGTTCCGATTCTAATTTATACAGTTTTTCGAAAACATCCGAAAGGGAAGCTTCATTCACAAACAATATATTATTTTTCAACGAAAGGCTATCACTATCGTCAGCATATACGTAGTGTACAGCCTGTATCATCAGCACCATCGTCAGCAACAAAATTCTGACAATCTTCCACGTCTTCGTTTTACAGGTCATTATTGCCTTCATCTTCATGTATAATATTTGTGTTGTGTTGTGGTATATTTTCTTTAAACTTCTGATATCCTTTTTCTATTTCGCCATATATCAGTTTAGCTATGCGCTTCGATCCATTTGCATTGAAATGGGTGTAGTCTTTCCCCGCAAGTTCGTCATCAACCCACTTTACCATAGACCCTTCGCCACCCATCAATGAATAAAGATTGATAAATCCGGAGCCCGTCTTACGAGCATAGCTGCGTTGGCTATTCAACAACAAGGATACGGCCGGGTCGGTTACCATTTCCTGATCCACCTTCGACGCCTTGTCGGCAGTAGATATGACCAATATATCAGCATCGGGGAAACAACGGCGCAGGTTTTCTACAACATGTGTCATCCCTTTTTCATACCAATTGTATGCTTTTGTTTCCTGCGAAAGGACATTCGCCCCATAGTGCAACACAATCAGGTCGTACCCGCCAAGCATGCTATTGAAACGATTCATAAGCCCATTGTTGAGTGTCGACAGAGGGAGACCGGAGTTTCCTCGCAAAGAGAAATTATCGACATGTACTCCTTTTCCGTCATCGAAATTGAAACCGTAAAACGGAATAGAGTCAGCATTCGAAAATGTAACTTGCAGAGACCGGGTATCACTACCTGTCAGTTTTACAGCATTCAACATATCTGACGGCTTCAATGCTTTTTCGATAACATCATCATTCGCTTTCACACTGATTGACGCATCCGCATTATCGGATCGACCATAGAACAAAGTCGCATTGTAGAGGTATCCTGTATTTTTCAGTTTGTGAGATTCATATTTTACCCAATATGTGTTAGTAGAATCTTTGGCTAAGGTAACCTGTCCATCAACACCAAACGGGCGCACCGGCCTGCGGGTGGTAATGAACGAATAGATCTGCCAATTCTTAGAATACTGATGTGCAACCGAATACCTTGCTCCGGCTGACATAGAAGTCATTCCCACAAAGCCGACTCCTTTGCCTCCGAATTTGTTCTGTAAATAGTCTCGGATATCTTGCACTATCAGGTCTCCATCATTCATCGAGTCTCCGAAATATGCAACTCTCGCTCTGCCGCTACCGCTTTCCTCTATTTGCTTCAGTTTGGTGTAGAATCGGCTAAGGTGAACATAGCCCTCATCTCTTATCAGGGGATTTAGCGTATCATCATTCGCAACCTCCACAATATTAGCCGCATGCAAGCTATCTACTTTTGCAGCTATCTGTTCTGTATCAACATTGGGCACGGCAACTATATCCGCGTCCGCCATTTCACTTTCGTTGATTGCATCAATCAACATACTGTCCACAATCATGTTATTGCCGGTCAGCACCCTTTCCGGGAATAAACGCTCCGGAAGCACTGCCTTTAGCCCGCCGAATGCGACAACAGACAGCAACAACAATATTACAACCTTATTGAAATATGATTTTGAAGACATTGTATATTTATTTCTACGACCCTACAAAAGTATAATCTTTTTTGCATTTATCGATCAGCAATACTTCGCCTTTGCTGACAAATGTTTTATTTCTATTTTGAACGTACCTGTTCTCTCCCACGATTTGTTCATGTAGGTCTCCCCCATTTCTTCCAATCCGGGAGAATATTTTTTAACGAGCAGGCGAAGTGCTTTGCGTTTCTCTTCTTCGGGAAGATCGATATGCGCATTGCCAAACACAATCACACTTTCGTAAAGTGTCGTGAATTTTTCGGCAATCGGCTTGGTCTTTCCCACAACGCAAAACGACACTTTATTGTCCTTTTTCAAAAGGTCTATCTTTTGCCCTTCCAATGCACAATGGAAATAGAGGCTGTGGCTATCTTTATCATAGACATAACTGATGGGAATGCCATATGCATAGCCATTATCCTCGACGCCAAGGCTGAGAAAGCCATATTCCGAATCGGTCAATAGTTCCTCTACCCTCTCCTCACTATCGAGTATTCTGTTTTTACGTCTTACTTCTCTAAACATTTCTATGCGTGAATTTAATAATAACAACTATTCCAATCTACTTTTTTACGGGCTTTGGCTCCACTCAGATTCACAGATTCGTGGACAATGCCGATAACAAAACTATGAGAGTATGTATGAGTTGTCAGGCTATGCACATTGGTCTGATACAAAGAGCCTAAATATCCGGCTCTTATCATAAACCTATCGACAGGAATATCGACTGTCATATAATTTCTCAGTGCCCGTTGATTGTGCAACGATGCAAAGTTAACTACTCCGACAGAGTTTCCCATCGAAATTTCATAATACGACTGTCCATAGTGAGGCGAAAATAAAATCCCCATCACGGGTGTATCCATCTGCCAACGGAAAGTTAGTTTCTGCCAGCTATACAACGCCATCACCGATAGATTGAGATTTGTATATGCACGAGCCGATCCGGGATTATTGCTATTACGTTGATTGTAGAGAACCCCTCCACTTACATTCCACAAGCCTCCGGCACGTAACCGCAAATTTCCCCGATTAAGGAACTCGTAATGCCCGCCAAGACGGTAATCCAACAGCATCCACAATTCCGAGGCTGTATTAGATGGATTTTTTGCTGATGCAAACTCAAGATCTATAACCTGCTGTTTTACAAACCGATTATCGAACCACGACTTTCTATTCAGGCGTTCGTTCACCAATCGCAGCGATGTGCCGCTATACTTCAATGGAGATAAATATGTGTCATACAAACTCATGTTACCAATGGCGAATAGGGTTGCGCTATTGATCGGATTGGGCAAAGCTACAGAAATACTATCCTGCGACTTGAGGGGCAGGCATAACACACATGCGATTACTAACGGTAAAAGGATTCTTAGACAATCTCTTATACGCAAACTATTGTTCTTCATTGTCGTCAAAGAATATTGTTTTCTGACCTGTCAATTCGTCCAAGACATCCGAATCGGAAAGCTGATCATCGTCATCGTCTATCTGTACCTCAAATGTAGATTCTTCTTCTTTTTCGGGGAAGCGTATCGGTTCCAGTTCTTTTATCTCTCTGATTTCGAATGTCGCCACTCGTTTACCTCTTGCCTTATAACTTTTGACTGCTATAAACTCTTCGGCGTCAAGAGTCAACGACTCACGATAATCGTCACGCCCGCCGAATATTACATTCACACGAGGGTAGACAATATCGGTCAACAGGCATAATTTAGAATCGTCATTGTCGCCCAATATATTCTGCAATTTGTTTGTCGATTCGAAGGTAAATCGTTTGAGATAGTAGAATTGCTGATCGGCATCGAAAAATACTGCTGTCCAAACTTTATTCACATCAAACTTCTCGATGCGAAGAATGCCTGCGCTATAGTGGTTGCTGACATCGAATCCGGTGGTAACAAAATCGCCGGTATCATACACCACCAATATCTGATCGTCATTCTGGAACTCGCCCAGATATGTACCTCGTTCGTCATAATTGAGACGGAGAACATCTTTGTCAAACCACACCTTACGTCCGCCCAATGTAGATCCACCCTTGTGCTTCAACGATATTTTGTGTACATCGCCTTTTGTCAGCAGATTACCCATCGATTGACGTCCTCGTACGGCAAGTTCGCTGAAGTCTTTTTCAAAGACCAAAATCTTCTGACGAGGTTTCGGTTTCAATATCACACGTATAACCTCTGCCTCTCCATTCGGATTGGCACTGAAATAGCTGACCTTAGAGCCCGCTTTGCTTTGTGTCAGATCATATTCTTTATCGCGGGTAAGTCCCGTTGCGGCAAATCGCTTGACGTAATATGCTCCGGCTTTGCCATCACGGTATACGACGTTGTATATGGTACGTTTATCGTTGCGCCTGAAGACATTGAGGTATAATACATTTTTACCGACAAACAGTTTGTCCGCCACTTTTACAATTTTATACTTGCCGTCTTTGTAGAAGATAATAACATCGTCGATGTCTGAGCAGTTGCACACATACTCGTCCTTCTTAAGGGCAGTACCGATAAATCCTTCTTCGCGATTGATATACAATTTTTCGTTTGCTTCTACCACCTTTGTTGCCTCGATGGTGTCGAAACTGCGTATCTCGGTTTGTCGCGGAAAGTTCTTTCCATATTTATCTTTGAGCATCACAAACCACGATATTGTGTAGTCTACAATATTCTCGATATTATGATCTATCTCTTTTATTTCTTCTTTGTATTTAGCGATAATCTCCTCTGCCTTATCCGAATTGAATTTGAGAATACGCCCCATCTTTATTTCCATCAGTCTGAGGATATCCTCATCCGTTATTTCACGAATAAAGAGGGATGCAAAAGCAGAAAGCCTCTTAGCGACATGCTTGATGGCGACTTCCATATTTTTGGCATTTTCAAATTCCTTATCTTTATAGATCCGTTCTTCGATAAATATTTTTTCGAGAGATGAGAAGTTGAGACTCTCCAACACTTCTCCTTTTCTTATCTCCAATTCGAGACGAAGCAATCGGAGCGTATTGTCTGTCGTGTAGCGCAGCACATCGCTCACCGTGAGGAAGTGTGGCTTATTGTCGTCGATAATACAGCAATTGGGCGAAATGCTTATTTCACAATCGGTGAAAGCGTACAGAGCATCGATAGTCTTGTCGGACGACACTCCGGCAGCTAAATGCACTTGTATCTCTACGTTCTGTGCGGTTATATCATCTACTTTACGAATTTTTATTTTCCCCTTGTCGTTTGCTCTCAATATCGAATCCACGAGCGACGACGATGTCCTGCCGTAGGGGATATCAGAGATGACAAGCGTCTTGTTATCCAGTTTCGAGATATTAGCCCGTACTTTGACTGATCCACCTCTTTCTCCATCGTTGTACTTGCTTGCATCAATCAACCCACCGGTCATGAAATCGGGATATAGCGTAAATTCATCTCCATTGAGGTGCAATACAGCAGCATCACATATTTCGTTGAAATTATGCGGTAATATTTTCGAAGACAATCCCACAGCAATACCTTCCGCACCCTGTGCCAATAATAACGGGAATTTGACTGGCAGAGTTATAGGTTCCTTGTTACGACCGTCATACGATGGTTTCCATTCCGTAGTCTTGGGGTTGAAAAGCACTTCAAGTGCAAATTTAGACAAACGAGCCTCGATATATCGGGGAGCTGCCGCACCGTCTCCGGTAAATATATTCCCCCAGTTTCCCTGACAATCGACCAGCAAATCTTTCTGTCCCAACTGCACTAAGGCATCACCTATCGACGCATCGCCGTGAGGATGAAACTGCATCGTGTGCCCTATAACATTGGCTACTTTGTTGTATCGCCCGTCATCCATGCGCTTCATCGAATGCATGATTCGGCGCTGAACGGGCTTCAACCCATCAGCCATGTGAGGCACAGCACGCTCGAGGATAACATACGAAGCATAGTCCAGAAACCAGTTCTGAAACATTCCCGACAAATGCAATACATTGTCTCCCTCCTTCAACGGTTTGTAGTCGGAATGATCATCGGTATCGTCCTCATCGCGAGTTTCCTCATTTCGGGTATCATCTTCAGGCTGTATTTTATCTATCTCGTCGTCTAAGTTTTCTGGAAACATAGGGAATGTTTATTTTATGGGAATATTTGATCGTAAAACTACTCAAAGATAATTTTTTTTAGGATGAAATCAAAATAGAGTACAACTCTCTTTTCTATATGTGTACACAAAAACAAATCCTATCCGATGACCTTAATCGCATTTTAAAATATCATTTTATTATTTTTTTTACACGGTTTTAGTTAATTTTACTACTTTAGCCTTTCATTATAATTTTCATCAATCACAAAACTAACCAATAAAAAGAATAGACATGAATATCAATCCGTTAGTAGAATTTATCGGGAAACAACCATCTGAGTTCACAAAAGCTGACCTGATGGACTACATCGAGGAAAAAGGTGTGAAAATGATAAATTTTATGTACCCCGCATCCGATGGTCGACTAAAATCACTAAATTTTGTAATCAATGACCGAAACTATCTGAACAACATACTTTCTTTCGGAGAAAGGGTTGACGGATCCAGTCTGTTCCCGTTCATCGAGGCAGGTAGTAGCGACCTGTATGTCGTACCTCGTTTCAGAACGGCATTCATCGATCCGTTCAATGATCTTTCCACCATGTGCTTCCTTTGCTCTTATTTCAACAAAGACGGAGACCAACTGGAAAGTGCCCCCGAATACACACTGCACAAAGCATCGAAAGCGTTTACTGAAGTAACGGGAATGACTTTCGAGGCAATGGGCGAATTAGAGTACTACGTAATATCTGACGACGAAGCTGTATTTGCTGCCACAGACCAAAAAGGATATCACGAGTCGGCTCCTTATGCCAAATACGGACAGTTCAGAATGGATTGTATGGAGTACATTGCTCGTGCAGGTGGATTGATAAAATATGGACACTCGGAAGTGGGCAACTTTACGTTGAACGGAAAAATATACGAACAAAACGAAATAGAATTCTTACCCACTAATGCAGAAGCGGCTGCCGACCAACTGGTAGTTGCCAAATGGATTATTCGCAATTTAGCATATCAATATGGATTGGATGTAACATTTGCACCAAAGATAACAACAGGAAAAGCCGGTTCGGGAATGCATATCCATATGCAAATAATGAAAGACGGCAGAAACATGATGTTAGAGAACGGTGTATTGTCTGACATTGCCCGCAAAGCGATTGCCGGGTTGATGGTCGTAGCTCCTTCCATCACTGCGTTCGGTAATACAAACCCAACTTCGTATCTTCGCTTGGTTCCGCATCAGGAAGCTCCGACAAATGTATGTTGGGGAGACCGCAACCGTTCGGTATTGGTGCGTGTACCATTAGGATGGACTGCAAAGAAAGATATGTCGTCGCAAGTGAATCCGTTAGAAGCTCCGTTTGATGGAGATGCTACTCAAAAGCAAACATTCGAAATGCGTTCTCCGGATGTTTCGGCTGATGTATACCAATTGTTAGCCGGATTGGCTGTTGGTTGTCGCTTAGGATTTGAGTTGCCAAATGCGTTAGAAATTGCTGCCGAGAAGTATGTGAATGTAAATATACACAGTGCCGAGCACAAAGATAAAATGGCAAATCTCGACCATCTGCCCGATAGTTGTGCGGCTTCGGCGAAAAAATTGCAGGAGCAACGTGCCATCTTCGAACAATACAATGTTTTCACTCCGGGAATGGTGGACGGAATCATCAAACAATTGGAATCGCACAATGATGCTAACCTAAGAGCCGAATTGGCAGGTGATACAAACAAAATATTGGAATTGGTAGACAAATTTTTCCACTGCGGATAAAGAAACTAAGAGACTGTATTATATAATAAACATTTATAAGAACCGACGGATTCATTTCTGTCGGTTTTTTTTAGTTTCCAATCCATGCCCTGCGATCTAAAAAGATCAGACAGTCAACATTCACCGATAAAAAGTAATGCTTTTCCTATTTTTTCTTACATTTGCTCATCAGGAAAGATTTAAACAAACTCATTTATGAAAAAAACTATTATTTACATATTCTTTTGCGTATCTGTAATATGTGCACTAAATGCATGCAAAACATCTTTGTCTGAGAAGGCGGCAAATGATCAGAGTAAAAAGCTATATACTGAGTGGATTTCCACAAACATGGATAATGCTAAAGATGTATGGACTAAGAAAGAGATCAGCAACGATAGCCTTCTAATGAAGTTTGACTACAAAATATTCGGAACAAAGCCTGCCGATGGTCGCAGTCTGTACATATCTCTGCACGGTGGAGGAAAAACAAAACCGGAGGTGAATGATCAGCAATGGAAAAATCAGATTCGCCTGTACACACCCGAAGAAGGCGTATACATTGCTCCGCGAGCCCCTTGGGATGATTGGAATATGTGGTTCAAACCGGGTATTGATGAACTCTACGACCAACTGATCCGATTGGCTATAATTAACGAAGAGGTTAATCCCGATAAAGTATATTTGTTAGGATATTCGGCCGGAGGAGACGGTTTATACCGCATGGCTCCTCGTATGGCAGACAGATGGGCTGCTGCATCCATGATGGCGGGGCATCCCGGCGAAGCCTCACAAGTGAATTTGCGCAACCTTCCATTCATGGTGTGGATGGGCGAAAAAGATGCCGCGTATGATCGCAACAAGTGGGCTGCAACAATCGGACAAAGGATGGATTCTCTTCACGCCGAAGATCCAAGCGGATATATACACGAGACACACATCATAGAAGGAAAAGGGCACTGGATGGACAAGGTAGACACCGCCGCCATTGGGTGGATGACTAAATACCAAAGAAATCCTTATCCCGAAAAGATTGTGTGGAGACAAGAACTCGTAACATTACCTTCTTTTTATTGGCTTTCCGTATCGACAGACGAAGCCAAACATGGTATGAGAGTTGATGTCCTCCGCTCAGGAAACACAATCGTGATAGAAAAGAACGACTATACAGATTTAACCATCTGGCTCAATGACATCATGTTCGATCTCAATCAGCCGATTGTTGTTACTTATGACGGGAAAGAAATCTTCAATGGAAAGGTGAAACGAAATATCGAGAATATGAAACAGAGCCTGAATGATCGTGGCGATGCCAAATATATATTTCCCGCAAAACTTACAGTAACCAACAATACGGAAGTTGAGTAATTCCATGATAGATAATATCATTGGTTGGATTGACAATTAATCGACAAACAACGAGAAGATCACTGACGAAAAAAGTATAAAATTCCACATACAGAACTAAGCTTTAGGTTATTTTACGATTTGTTTTAGGTCTTTTAACACGCCATTGTGTGCATTTCACACATCACGTATTAATTTAGCAGTATCTAAACTTAAAGCTTACTTCTATGAAAAAATCACAAAACATAAAAATGAGGCTATGCATATTGCTATGCCTGCTGTATACGCAAGCAAATGTATCAGCCCAAACTGCAGACTCCGTTCAGACAAAATTATTATCGCTTGTGCAGAGTGCAATAGATTACAACTACTATGTTCCTCAAGAAAAAGTATATATACACACCGACAACACCGATTACTTTGTTGGGGAAACCATGTGGTTTAAGTGTTATGTATCAAGCACACGAACAGACACAACGAAACTGAAAATGAGCAAGATTCTGTATGTAGAACTGCTAACACCCGAAGGACATGTCGTCTTGGACAAAAAGCTGAAAATCGAAGACGGACAATGCCATGGAGAGTTCTTTCTCAATACCAAGCTTATATACACCGGATTCTATGAATTACGAGCCTATACCAGATATATGACAAACTTCGGAGAGGAACATTACTTCTCTCGCGTAATACCAATATATCGGAAACCGGAAAAAGAAGGTAATTATGAAAGTCGCGACATCAGAGTAACAGACAAATATCAACGTCCGGGTTACAGAAACAAATTCAGAGCAGAGAATGATATAAATATTTCGTTTTATCCCGAAGGCGGGAATTTGGTAAAAGGTGTAGAATCTAAAGTGGCATTCAAGGCTACAAACAAATCGGGGATAGATATAAACATAAAGGGAACAGTTATCGACTCCCAAAACAAGACTGTGGCTACGTTTTCCACACTGCATCAGGGAATGGGGCACTTCCTGCTGACGCCGGACGGAAACAACTATACGGTAAGGATCGAACATGATGGGAAGAATAAAGATTTCACACTACCCAAAGC
>CALNCC010000136.1 GCA_937875275.1 uncultured Dysgonomonas sp.
CAATCTGCATGGTGTACAGGAGGAGCAAATGGATCAATAAAGATAGGCTCAACACTATACACTATACCAGGTAATGCTGCTTATTATCGTTATGGTACTATTCATAAAGATTTAGTCTGTAAAATAGAATACGGAAATAAATCAACAGATTACTCAGTAGCTCCAGAGGATGTGCAGGGAGAAATTGACAAGGCTCAAACTTCTGCTAACAATGCACAAAATACGGCTAATTTAAAGAATAGAACCTATTATCAAGATGCTGTTCCTACAGCACCAAGTGGGGGGCATAAGGTGGGTGATATTTGGCACAAAACATCATTAGTGGATTCATCTGGCAATATAAATGCAGATACTGCCAAAAATATCTACCAACTTCAATATAGGTGGGATGGTGCTACTTGGCGACAAATAAAACCTGCATAAAGTTGGCAATATATTTATCTATACTGACAATCGTAGCTATAGCGGAAAAATCTTTGGCTGATGATTGGAATTTGGTTTTTAGACTTGCGTCATCGGTTCTAATCGTGGCAGAAGCAGTTAGTATATTTGGGCATATACTGATAATAAAACCTGATAATCCTTTTAAAACTTTATCTGCTTCATCTTTAGAAGATACATATATATAGTAATCGTCATAAAATCGACAAGCTTTCAAGTCAATATGAGCAAATTTATCTTTGAGTATCTTATCTACGCGACAAGCTATTAACTCTGCTATTATATGAGAAGTGTCAGGTCCAATTGGTATACCAATTGATTGTCGTTCTTGACAAGCTCTTATAGCTATATCAATAGAATCTGTATATTTGTATAATGCAGCATCTGCATCTCCACTTGAAATTAATACGTCTAAATTATCTTTCTGACTAAAATAATATTTTGCTTTTTCTTTTCCAAGAAAAGCCCAAGTAACAGAATGGATGGGTCTATATATACGCTTTCGGACTATTCACAAAGTTATCCCATATCTGAATCGGCCATAGATAAAAGATCAGTATCTACTTTTAGTAAAAATATTTCAGAATTTAGAAATGCTCTTTTGAGAACATCTATTGATAAGATGATTGAAATTAAGGTTGATATTTCAAAATTTTATTCTACAATATCCATACCAAAATCGACAAGCAAGCAAAAAAATAGAGGCATCTCGATAACGAGACACCTCTATTTGGATTTAAACCTATATTCTTAAGTTTAAGGTAATTCCTTTATTTTCACATTTTTGAACCAAACCTCATCTCCATGATCTTGAAGAAGAATATTTCCTTCAACATGATTTCCGAAGTTAGGCCAATCCCGATATTTGCTATATGCTACCAATGCATTAAACATTTGAGTGTTACGCTCATATTCCAATATCTTAACACCATTCATCCAATGTTCTACCTTGTTTCCTTTTACAACAATCGTGGCTGTATTAAATTCTGTCTTTTTGAACGGTTTATCCGTTTTTGCTGTAATGAGGTCATACAAAGATCCCACAGTTCTGTTTCCTTTTACCCCAAGTTTGGCATCAGGATGTTTGTCATCATCTAATATCTGATATTCGCATCCGATAGCAGAACCTGCTCCTTTGTTCATATCCGGGCTTACGAAATATTTGATTCCGCTATTTGCCCCTTCTGTGATTTTGAAATCAACCGAAAGGATAAAATTCTTGTATTTGCGGGTAGTAACGATATCTCCACCATTAGTAGACTCTCCACCATCACTTTTAATTACTTTCAGCATGTCGTTTTCGATAATCCATCCTTTAGCAGGGAAATTGTCAAGTCTTGCACCTCTCCAACCATTGGTTGTCTGTCCATCCCAAAGCAATTTCCATCCATCCTTAGCTTCGCGCTCCGAGATTGAGTTCACTATGGCATTAACCTCCGGAATGTTATTACTTGACGGTGATTTGTATTTTTGAAGATCAGTAGTACAGATGCGTATATTCTTCCACGCAATGGTTTTTCCTTCTTGGTTTTTATCACCGATAGAGTGTACTTGCAATGCTATAAAACCCTCAGGAGTCATGTCGTCCCACAATTCGGCTGTTTGGATTCCATTAACCCATGTTCTGATAGAGCTTCCGATGGCTTCGATACGAGCCTTGTTCCACTCTCCGTTTTTGAAAGCCTTCTGAGCCGGAGGATTGATATTGACAGGATAAATCCAACCTCTGCGAGCTTCGTCGTAGATACCGCCGGTCCATGCTCTTGGAGCAGGATCTATCTCGAATTGATATCCGTGTACTGTTCCGTTTTTATAATCTTTCAGGCTTTGGCTACGAAATTGCACACCCGAATTAAGAGCATCGTCTACCTTGAATTCAAATTCGAGAATAAAATCTCCATAGTTCTTTTGTGTAGCAAGAAACGTATTCGGTGTTCCCATTTTAGAGATGCCGACAATACTACCATCCTGCACCTTATATTCAGCTTTGCCATTCAGTTTCTTCCATCCTTTCAGGTTTTTCCCATTGAATAATGGAGTCCATTCCTGAGCCGGCAACAGAGTGGCAAGTAGCAATAAGCCGGCTAATAATATATTCTTCTTCATTCTTCTACAGATTTCTTATATTTTATAAAAGTCTTCCCATCCTTTTCTTGGCGGAACACCTACAAGGGCTGCGTTCGCAAACTCATTGTTTGTAATTTGTTTTGTTCTGCTGTCGAAATATAACGGTGTGTTAAGTCTTTGTGCCATTACACCTAACGAGAATACCTGACTGAGTGGTCCATGTATTTCGAACGGAGAGCGAGTTTTTTCTACACCATTGCATGCCAACAGGAAGTTCTCGAAATGGTTAGACGGACTCTTAGGCACTTCCGGCAATTGCGAAGCCATTTCTTTCGCTTTATCTTCAGGTATGATAGATAATGTGCTGCCATGAGATGCACCTTTGAAAGTCAAATCTTTACCGTAAATTATTTTCCCCGGATTGATACTTTGTTTCTTAATCTCTCCTACTCCCGATGCCGGAATGTTCGGATCCATTTCTGAAACTCCATATCCTTTTGGAAGTGGTGGAATATTATCGACGCCATCATACCATGTAACATCTACCGGTGGCATTCCTTTTCGCTGAGGGAAACGGAACAGAATAGTCGAAGACATAGGGAAAAAATAATCATTATGTCCTGTCAACTTCACTGGATTTATTTCGTATGGTAATCCCAACTCAAGAAACTCGTGTACTGTATCGAGGATATGTGCTCCCCAGTCTCCTAATGCACCCATACCGAAGTCGAACCAACTGCGCCATTCTCCATCATGAAATTTTCCGTTATATTCATGATAAGGAAGAGCACAATGCCATGTATTCCAATCGAGTGTAGATGGTATTGGCTGAGCATCCGGTTGTTTGAAAATATTTGTATCCCACGAGTGCCATCTGCGAGGATTATTCATGTGAGCTGTAACCGCTGTAACATCCTTAATGATTCCGGCATCCATCCATGCTTTGAACTGGAAATAGTTTGCTTCGGAATGTCCTTGGTTACCAACTTGTGTTATCACATTTGGATATTTTTTTGCGGCTTGCATCATCAATTCCGCTTCGTAGAACGTACGAGCCATAGGTTTTTCCACATACACATGCTTGCCTAAGGCCATAGCCATCATACAGATCGGGAAATGTGTATGGTCAGGTGTTGTAACAACAACGGCTTCTATTTCGTTAGCCATTTTGTCAAACATAACCCTGAAATCTTTAAATTGTTTCGCCTTAGGAAACTTACCGGTAGCATATTGAGTTTTTTTAGAACCCATGTCTACATCGCACAATGCTACAACATTTGCCATACCGGTTTTTTCGAAGTCGCGAATAACCTGCTCTCCTCTATTTCCGATACCGATGTGCGCAACGTTAACTTTTTTGTTGGCTCCTACTACTCTGTTATAACTCTCGGCTTTTAGCGGATTCACTCCACCGACAGCCATTCCGGCAGATGCTAATGCTGCTGTTTTTAAGAAACTTCTGCGTGTAACCATCTTTTATGTTTTATTAGATTGAAATGATCTGATGTTTTATATCTTCTTACAAAAGAAACAATATATATTTACATTTCAAAATGTGTGTGCGAGCACACATTTTTAGAGGCATAGATTAATCACGTATATATCAAGCAACTAATAGTGTAATATGCGTAAATTGGGCGCAAACATGTTTTACAACATCTAAGTAACCCATTATTTAGCTCTCGCCTGTATTTTTACCATCCCTATCAGAGCATCGTAGCGTTGCCCCGATGGCTTATAATACACATATATATCATATTCATTATCAGTTTGGTGGAATTGCCCTTCAATGAGCGATGTCGTATACAATTTCCCGTTTGGGGTCATGTATTGATAGTTGTACAAACCTTGTTTGAGAAGCAAAGACAAGCGATATGCTTTTGCATCTTCATCATATACCATTTTATATTTGTCCGAAAAGGTATTGTTTGTGAACTCTCCATTTATATATATGTCTTCACTTAGCGGTTCATCCACCGACAATGTAAAATCGGTATAAAAATAGTCTGCCTCGGTATCAGTATCTGATGATTCGGCATTGCGAATAGCAAATCTTCCATTCTGATCCTGATCGTAGCTATATGCCTTATCAGCTTTTATTTTATCTTCCCTGATATCCATATAATAATAAGGAGCCTGATACACCACTCGATCAACATTCAGTCCGTTGTATCTCCTGCTGATTGTCTCAAATCTGCGATATTCGTTTCCGGCTTCAAATATCAAGTGTGCATTGTGCTGGTAAGTAATTTTATTTCCCCCGACAAAGTTTGGTTTTGATATTATACGTTGATTATCTAATCTGTTATTCTGGCGGACGATAGGTAGAATCTCTTCACTCGGATTATTGATATTGAATCTGTGATTTATAGAAAAAGAAAGCTGTTGATGCCCTTTATTTGCATCTATATCGGTTATTGACGACACTTCTGCGCCTATCTGCACTTTATCGTCTACAACAGAGAAGCAGGCATACAACAGTATATAGTCCGGGTCTCCATCTTCATATACTTCTACAAGGTAATTGCCTGATAGTTTTAGTTTAATATCTTTATTCGGAAAATTGATTTTGAAATGTGTATAATCGACACTTGTATTGGTCGAGAATTTATAATCATCGATGAGGTTTCCGTTAAAACCGTCAAGATAATCTATTTCTGAAATACTTTTACTTTTCTGCCAAAACAGATCGCAATGATATATATTGTATTTCAGTCTGCTGTGTGAATATTCGCCAAGCCTATCGAAGTCGAGAGTTACATATTCTTTGCTGTTGAGCTTTATAATAGGATTTGTACCCCAATTCCCCATTGCGCTTATTTGTATTGTGCTGATATCATCGGCAACAGGGCTCGTCATGTATCGTTGTGCATGAGAATTGAAAACGCCGAACAGGAATAAAGAAAGTATAATTAATCGAATATTCATAAGTAGATATCTATTTTCACAAAGATAAGAAAATAGTGTGCAATGTGTTCATGCTGACCCCGTTATTTCACCTCCTTGTTTTCATCAATTGCATGTATAATATTGTGCGAAAGAGCATTACAAATGGCCTCTAAAATATTCCTTTTTTTCGTGGCTTTATTTGTGTAGAATCTTTTGGAGATGTAGCCAATTTGTTACCTTTACAAAAAAATTTTAACCATGAGTACATATACGAAATTTCAAGATTTTCTAAAACAAGAATTAAGTGATATACAGTCTGCCGGATTGTATAAAAACGAAAGAATTATTGTTTCTCCACAAAGTGCTGCAATCCGTGTAGGGAAAGGGCAAGAGGTATTAAATTTTTGCGCAAATAACTACCTTGGTCTGTCAGACAACAAAGAATTGATTGAGGCTGCAAAAGAAGCGTTAGACAGTCGCGGATACGGAATGTCATCGGTACGTTTCATCTGCGGAACACAAGACTTGCACAAAGAATTGGAAGCTTCGATCTCTAAGTTTTTCGGAACAGAAGATGCGATTCTTTACGCAGCATGTTTCGATGCTAATGGAGGCGTATTCGAACCATTGTTGAGCGATCAGGATGCTATTATCTCCGATTCACTCAACCATGCGTCCATTATTGACGGTGTGAGATTGTGTAAAGCTGTGCGATACAGATATGCCAATGCAGATATGGCTGATCTGGAAAAACAATTGCAACAGGCACAAGCACAGCGATTCAGAGTAATTGTTACAGACGGTGTATTCTCGATGGATGGCAACGTGGCTCCATTAGACAAAATAAGAGAATTGGCTGACAAATATGATGCAATGATTATGGTTGACGAGTCTCACTCTGCCGGTGTTGTTGGTCACACTGGTCGTGGCACGAGCGAGCTATATAATATGATAGGTAAAATTGAAATCATAACTGGAACTCTCGGCAAAGCCTTTGGTGGTGCTATCGGTGGATTCACAACCGGAAAAAAAGAAATTATTGACATCTTGCGTCAACGTTCTCGTCCTTATTTATTCTCCAACTCTATTCCTCCGATGATAGCTGCTGCCGGAATAAAAATGTTTGAGATGATAGATCGTAGCAACGAGCTTCAAGATAAATTACACGACAACACTGCATATTTCGTAGAAAAGCTGAAAGCTGCCGGATTCGATATAAAACCTACTCAATCGGCTATTTGTGCCGTTATGCTATACGATGCTAAATTGTCGCAAGACATGGCTACAAAATTGCAGGAGGAAGGTATCTATGTTACAGGATTCTATTATCCGGTTGTACCGAAAGATCAAGCTCGTATCAGGGTACAGATATCTGCCGCACACGAAAAAGAACATCTCGATAAATGTATCGCCGCATTTACGAAGGTAGGAAAAGCACTGGGCGTTATTAAGTAAGTGGAATATTGAAACAAGATACAACTAAACAATCACCCTTTTACAATCAGATTTTTCTTTTATGAAAAACATTCTTATCGTAGGCAGTACGGGCCAGATAGGCTCGGAATTAAGTATTAAATTACGCTCTATTTATGGAGAGAGTAATGTTATCTGCGGATATTACAAACCTCCTTTTCCTGAAAACTTTTTCGAATCGGGCCCTACTGTAGAAATAGATGCTACAGACATACAGCAAATAGCTGACGCAGTAAAAAAATACAAAATTGATACTATTTACAATCTAGCAGCAATATTATCAGCTACAGCCGAAAAAAATCCTAAGTTAGGGTGGGATGTTGGAGTAAATAGCCTGATGAATTGCCTCGATGTAGCACGCGAATTTGGTTGTGCCGTTTTTACTCCAAGTTCTATAGGTGCTTTCGGTCCTAACACACCAAAAGACAAGACACCTCAAGACACTATCCAACGTCCGAATACAGTGTATGGAATTACAAAAGTAATGGGTGAACTGCTTAGCGACTATTATTATACCAGATGGGGAGTAGACACTCGCTCGGTACGTTTTCCGGGTATTATATCCAACCTTACTCATCCCGGTGGAGGTACGACAGACTATGCCGTTGAGATATATTACAATGCAGTAAGAGAGGAAAAATTTATATGTCCTCTGAAGCCGGGAACATTCATGGACATGATGTATATGCCCGATGCCATCAGGGCTACCATTGAGTTAATGGAGGCTCC
>CALNCC010000137.1 GCA_937875275.1 uncultured Dysgonomonas sp.
TGGTCATTCAACAAGGAATTCAATATCAGCCCAAGACTCGGGATATCATACCGCCCCGACATTTTCAACAACATAACACTCAGGGCTGCAACGGGAATATATTATCAGACTCCGTTTTATAGAGAGATGCAAATGATAAGAAACGAAGGGGGCAATAACACAATCGTGCTGAATAAAGACATAAAATCACAAAAATCGACACACTACATACTGGGAGGAGATTTTCTGTTCAGATCGTATGACAGACCATTCAAACTGTCGAGTGAAATCTACTACAAGCATTTGTCTGACATCGTACCCTATACCGTAAATAACGTAAAAGTGAGATATAGCGGTGAAAATATAGCTAAGGGGTATGCAACCGGTATAGACTTCCGCCTGTCGGGTGAATTTATAGAAGGTACGGACAGTTGGGTAAGCCTGTCGTTGATGAAGACCGAACAAAACATACAAGGCGTAAAGGCTCCTCTACCTACCGACCAGCGATACAATATTTCAGCTTATTTCCAAGACTATATGTCCGGATACGACAGATTGAAAATGTCATTACTCGGACACTTCTCTCACGGATTGCCCGTATCGCCGTCATACAAAGGTTTCGAAAACGGATATTTCAGAAAACCGGTATATAAACGTATCGACATTGGTCTTTCGTGGCAACTGCTTGGCGAAGATTTTGCAGTCAGAAATCGCAATCAATTTTGCGGTACATTCAAGAACATATGGCTTGGACTCGATGTATTCAATATCTTCGATATAAAAAACACAAATACTTATTATTGGATTACAGACGTATATAACAATCAATATGGCGTGCCAAACTATCTGACCGGAAGACAACTAAATCTGAAGCTACGCGCAGAATTCTAATGCAGCTCTACGTTTCAAAATTTTCTATGGGTAGAGATAAAGTTCCTTCATCTTTTCAATATTCACATCGAGCACGCTTTCCAAATAATGCTCTATCGTATCATATTCTTTTCGGATAAGGTCTATTCCTGCCTGCAAATATTCGGGTTTAGTAGTGAACATCGGAGCCACCTTGGGGTATCTATTGATTACGGGGCGATATTTTTTTGTCAGCAATTCTTTCGAATGCATATAATCTTGCATGATAATGTCATCATCAACACCTAAGGCATAGAGGAAAAGTGCCGCAGCCATTCCTGTTCGGTCTTTTCCTGCCGAACAATGAAACAGAACCGGGATATCCGCCGCATTCTGAACGATTCTGAAAAATTCCTGATACCGTTCTATACATTTCTTATCGCTGACTAATGCCTCATTCATATACTCCATCAGAGTATCCAGATTACCGCTCTCAGTAAATGCAAAGACGCGCTCTTGAGACAGATTACCGGTATCGATACTCAGTGGAAAGATTTTATGTACCGATGAAGGAATTTTATCCACATCGTAGCGTTTCTCCGGCAATGCCCGAAAATCGACAATAGAGTGTATAGGTAGCAATGACATGTATTTATAATCCTTTACCGTGATATTCTGAATATCATCGGACCGATACAGCCTACCCCACTTTATTTGCCTATTATATTTCGTGTAATAGCCGCCCATGTCGCGGGTGTTATAGCTGCCCTGTATAGGCAATAGCCTCTCGGAAAGATAAGTATCTCCATATTCGGTATGCAATCTAAAGTAGCTCCTCTTCACCGATACCATATTTATTCCAAAAACACCACTATCCATACCTTCTGCCACCGGACGATCGTTATCAATATCATCTATCGAATAACCGGCATACAATTGCCATCGCCCAAGAGTATTGACTATCAACGTCGCATCTTTAGTTACGGGATCTCTCTCTATCTGAGAATGTATGAAATTCTTGTTTTTTATCGACATATTCATTATCTTGTCCAAGATATCCTTTTACAGAAAGGCAAAAATAATACATTTAATATTATCTTGAAATTTAAACTGTAAAAGTTTATGCGATGCGATAAGACCTATTTCATAAAAAATAACACTTTTTATTGCACTCTCATACAATAACTAAAGTAAATTTGTTGCAGCTTATAAACGATTCTTTATGCAAAAACGAACAATAAAGACACACTATCTTTTAGCCCTATTGCCATTCTTTCTTTCGGGATGTTTCAAGAAAGAATCCGTGATTACTGCTTTTTGCGAGAAAGACTCTGATCTGAAATATATTCTGAAATGGGAAACGGCACCACATATCGAAAATGCCGAGCTGAACATCTACATATCAGGCAATGATTCTACTTTTCCCGAAACACCTCAGAAAACGACCAATTCCGACGATTTCATTTGTGTTGTTGATATTCCGTCATCTATCGAAAGACCTTTTTTCAAATTGAAAGTAGGCTCTGTATCATCAGGTATTGTTTCGAACCGATATTTCAAGTTGGACAGCATACAGAACTTCAGAGATATAGGAGGATATTATACGAAGGATAACAGACAAATTAAATGGGGAAAATTATACCGATCGGGCACATTTACACGAATGACGGCAAGAGATCAGGCGGAACTTTCGAAACTGAAACTAAAAACAGTCATCGACCTGCGTTCTCAATATGCAATACAAGGTAAACCATTCAAAATGCCCATCGACAACTATATTAAGATTCCGCTGAATGTAACGAATCAAGATGCTCTCCGTGAGAAAATTATTAATAATCAATTCTATCGTGGCGACGCGCTGGTGCATATGCAAGATCTGTACAAAGACTTGGTTGAAGAGCAGACCGAGAATTATGCGATGTTTTATGATCAATTGTGTAATGAGTCAAATTATCCGATAACATTCAATTGCTTCTTAGGTAAAGATCAAGCCGGTATAGCTACCTACTTTCTCCTCTTGGCTTTAGGCGTTACGTCGGAAGTGGCAGAGAAAGACTATCTCTTATCCAACATCGGGATAAACAAAGACTTCTTAATGAAGAGCGGCGACGTATCCGAAGCTGCGCAAGAGGCAATGACAACAATCAGCAGTACAGATATAAGCTTTCTTCGTTTTGCGATCTCTTGTATAATAAAGAAAAGCGGATCGATAGACGATTATATGACTCATGATCTTAAACTGACATCGGAAAAAAGAAAGCAATTACGCACTATTCTATTATATTAATCCCCGATCTTTTCAATCACAATACTTTTCCAAATCAGATTGCTATAAAAAAGCAAATGCTTCGTGGCAGTCATCCACAAAGCATTCACATATATTTAGAATATCAATTCTTCTGTTTTATTCACGATCGGCATATCTGTAATCCTTCAACATTTCCTGCAATCTCTTCCTTGCGAAGAAAATACGGCTTTTAACTGTTCCGATAGGCAACTCCAATTTTTGTGCAATCTCCTCATATTTATATCCGGTAAGATGCATCATAAACGGAGTTCTATGCTCATCCGAAAAGCTATCTATCGCTTTCTTTATTTCTAAGACAGTGTATGAACCTTCCGGCGAATCGAAACCCGAATCTTGCGGAGCATTCAAGTGATAAAGATTTTCTGTTTGATCTACCATTGTCTGGCTTCTTACCGCACGGCGATAATTGTTGACAAATATATTATGCATAATGGTAAACACCCACCCTTTGAAGTTTACATTTTCGTAATATTTTTCTTTATTATTCAGTGCACGAAGTGTCGTCTCTTGCAACAAGTCTTCAGCATCATCTCTGTTCGTTGTCAAAGTATAAGCAAAATTCAGCATGTTGTTCTGAAGATCAATCAATTTTGCCTCAAAGCTGAGCCCATTTTTCTTAGTATCTTTCATAATGACTCATAATTATTAGTGTGAAACAATTCTTTGTGTTTATTACCTCTACTAAGAGGTAGCACAAACTTAGCTACATTTTCACGTCATACCTAAGTTCTTATACAAAGATAGTGTTTTTTACGAATAAAACAATTTCAATCACAACTTAAAACTCTAATAACAAGAAATTTACATGTAACATCTTCTGGAATCTAATTGCTTATAAATAATATTTATCAAAGAAAACATTTACGACACATTGTGTAGAGCATGACGTAACGACAGCGCCATTTTGTCATTTTATAGAATGATGGCATCTGTTTTGTTCTTATCAAACTGAGTAACTGTTTAAATATTACAACTAAAATAGAAACCGATAATAATTTTAATGAATCATGGAACAAAAAGGTAAAATTGGGGTAACTACGGATAACATTTTCCCTATCATCAAGAAATTCTTGTACAGCGATCACGAAATATTCCTGCGCGAGTTGGTGTCTAACGCTGTTGATGCAACTCAGAAACTAAAAACATTCTCTTCTCTGAGCGAATTTAAAGGCGAATTAGGCGATATCACGGTCAGCGTGAATGTAGACAAAGACAATAAAACAATTACTATATCGGATCGTGGTATCGGGATGGACGCTGATGAAGTGAACAAGTATCTCAATCAAATCGCTTTTTCTTCTGCCAACGATTTCCTCGACAAATACAAGAATGATGCAAATTCTATCATCGGACACTTCGGACTTGGGTTCTATTCTGCATTCATGGTATCGAAGAAAGTAGAAGTAATCACAAAATCGTATAAAGAAGGATCTGAGGCTGTGAAATGGGAATGCGACGGATCTCCCGAATATACAATATCTAAAGCCGACAAAGAAGATCGTGGAACTGACATTATACTGTATATAGATGATGAAAATCTCAACTTTCTCGAAAAATCGGAAATAGAAGGCTTATTAAAAAAATACTGTCGCTTCTTGCCTGTGCCTATTGCTTTTGGAAAGAAAACCGAATGGAAAGACGGCAAATCGGAGGAAACAGATGAAGTGAACATCATCAACGAAACCAATCCGTTGTGGACTCGTAAACCTGCCGATCTGACAGACGAAGATTATAAAAAGTTCTACACAGAATTATATCCGTTCACAGACGAGCCAATGTTTTGGATTCATCTGAATGTCGATTATCCCTTCAAGTTGACAGGAATCCTATATTTCCCACAGGTAAAGAGTAATGTAGACCTGCACAAAAATAAGATACAATTATACAGCAATCAGGTATTCGTTACCGATTCGGTAGAAGGCATTGTGCCCGAGTTTTTGACATTGATGCACGGTGTGATCGATTCTCCGGATATTCCGTTGAATGTATCGCGTTCTTATTTGCAAAGCGATCAGAATGTGAAAAAGATATCAAATCACATCACAAAGAAAGTGTCTGACAGATTGGATGAAATTTTCCGCAACGATCGCCCTCAGTTTGAAGAAAAATGGGATAGCCTCAAATTGTTTGTCGAATATGGTATGCTTTCTGATGACAAGTTCTACGACCGTGCCAACAAATTCTGCTTGGTTAAAAACACTGACAATAAGCTCTTCACGTTCGAAGAATACAAAACTCTGATTTCGGCAAACCAAACCGACAAAGATGACACACTGATATACCTCTACTCGAACAGCAAAGACGCAGAATATTCGTACATCAATGCAGCTAAAGAAAAAGGCTACGATGTCGTTTTATTCGACGGACAACTCGATGTACACATGGCAAGCCTGTTGGAGCAGAAACTCGAAAAATGCCGCTTTGTACGTGTCGATAGCGATACGGTGGACAATCTGATTAAAAAAGATGAAGAAAAAGAAGTATCTCTTACCGACAAACAAAAAGAGGAGTTGAAGGACACATTCCTCCACCGTATTCCTAAGATTGAGAAAACCGAATTTACCATCGACTATAAAGCATTATCGGAGAATGTGATGCCAATACAAATCACTCAAAACGAGTTTATGCGTCGTATGCGCGAAATGTCTGCCATGCAGACCGGAATGTCTTTCTATGGCGAAATGCCCAACAATTATAACCTTGTGTTGAATATCGACCACCCATTGATTAAAAACATTATGGCTGATGTCGACGGTAAGGAAAAAGATGCTGTGGAAAAATATGCAGAAGAAAATTCCACCGTCGGACAACTTATCGACTTGGCATTGTTGTCTAATGGTATGCTGAAAGGCGAAGAATTGAGTAAATTTATCAAGCAAAGCGTTGATATCATCAACAAATCGCAATCATAAAACGATACAATAAACTAAATGAGGCTGAAAAAAAAATTCAGCCTCGTTTCTTATCTTATAAATACCCATTCGTCCTCGCTCGACAACTGCGAAGAGAAGGTATATCCATCCGTATCAAACCCCTTCAGATATTCTATATTCTCTATCTCATTCTGAATAATGAAACGGGTCATCATACCTCGTGCCTTCTTTGCATACACCACAATTTGCTTATACCCCTCCCCTCTCGATTCTTTAAATATTGGGGTTATTACCCTATGATTTTTCGGTAACAGCTTGCGGTTGATAACTTTCGTATACTCCTTAGACGATAGATTGACCCATATATTATCGTCAGCCTTCATCTGTTCGGCAAACCGGCGACTCAGGGTTTCAGACCAATATTCATACAAGTTCACTCCCCTCTTGTTAGCCAATTGTATCTGCATCTCTAACCTATATGGTTTTATTTCATCTAATGGGCGCAACAGACCATACATGCCCGATATTATATTCAAATGTTTTTGGGCAAAATCAAGATTTCCATCAGTCAGTGTATGTGCATCCAGTCCATGATAGGCTATTCCGTTGTATGCAAAAACTGCCTGTCGTTGAGGAACTTTAGCTGCATTGAAGCCATATACATATTGATACACATTTTGTGCAATCTGCGTGTTAATACTCATCAGAGATGCGATTTCCTCTACCGAAAGGTCAGTCATCACTTTGTTGAGGTATGCAGCATCTTTGAGATATATTGACTCTGTCGATTTACTAATCCCTATTGGAGTTTCGAAATCTAAGGTCTTGGCAGGAGAAAGAGTTATAATCATAATCTTGTTGTTTTACATTGTAGTAACACTTGCAGGGCTTATCTTGTTTCGATTCGAAACAAAAATAACGAAACCTTCCGATAAGCTCGTAAAACCATTCGATATTTACTTTTTTTAGGGAAAAGATGCCGCATATAGCAGTATTTAGTATCAAACATATAGAAAAAAAGTATTTCCTTTGTTATCTGAAATTTAGAAATAAACAATCTCGATGAAAAATATACTATCAGCTTCTTTACTAACCATTCTACTATCGGTCTCCACTACCGTTTTTTCTCAAGAGAAACAGTCTGTCGGCATCGACGAAAAGAATAAAAATCAGCAACGCTATTTCGATATAAATAAGAATATAGATATATACTCGAACGTATTGAGAGAATTAGACTTATTCTATGTAGACTCGTTAAATCTGACTAAGACTGCTCGTGTAGGTATAGATAATATGCTGAAAAGCCTCGATCCATACACCGAATACTACAACGAGGACGACATGAAAGATTTTACGATCATGACTACCGGAGAATATGCCGGTGTGGGCGCAAGTATAGCATACAAAGACAGTATGATAACAATTACCGATTTGTTTGAAGGAATGCCGGCAGACAAAGCCGGGCTGAAAATTGGTGATGCTATATTGTCAATAGACGGACAAGACATGACTGTCTGCGAAAAAGAAGAAGGGCAAGTATACGGACAAGCGCTTAGCCGTTTTGTA
This sequence comes from uncultured Dysgonomonas sp., assembly GCA_937875275.1. GTDB lineage: Bacteria > Bacteroidota > Bacteroidia > Bacteroidales > Dysgonomonadaceae > Dysgonomonas. Next base: position 7,576 of record CALNCC010000137.1, read on the forward strand.
AGTACATCGCTGAAAGGGCAACCGGGAAGTGTGATTGCGATAAAGGTGCAACGCCCGGGCGAGAAAAAACCATTGGAATATAAGGTAACAAGAGAAAAAATAGTGATGGAGGCCGTTCCCTATTACGGATTGGTAGCCTCTAACGTCGGATACATAGCACTAAGTACTTTTACCGATAAAAGCGCATCGGAAGTCAAAATAGCACTACAAGAACTGGAAACACAAGGCATAACCTCTCTTGTGCTCGATCTACGCCAAAATGGAGGAGGTATTTTGGAACAAGCGATACAAATTGTCAACCTTTTTGTACCACGAGGCAAAGAGGTATTGTCGACCAAAGGTAAGATCAAACAATGGGACAGAATATATCGCACCACACTCGATGCCATAGATGCCGACATTCCACTTGTTGTGCTTGTAGACAGAGGTTCGGCCTCGGCTTCCGAGATTGTAGCCGGTGCTCTTCAGGATATGGACAGAGCCGTGCTTGTAGGAGAGCGAACATTTGGGAAAGGATTGGTGCAAGCGACAAGAGAAATTCCGTATGGAGGAAGCCTTAAGGTTACAATGTCGAAATATTATATCCCGAGCGGACGTTGCGTACAGGCAATAGACTATTCGCATCGCAATTCGGACGGAAGCGTCGGTCGGATACCCGACAGTCTCACTACCGTTTTCCGCACGGCAGCCGGTCGCCCGGTGAGAGACGGAGGTGGGGTTTCACCCGATATAGCATTGGAGGATGAGAAATTAGTTTCTATATCGCTCTATATGGAAAATCAGTATATTATCTTCGATTGGGTTACCAAATGGATGGAAAATCGAAAAACGATAGGAGAACCTAATAAATTCACGATCTCGGATGCTGACTATGAAGATTTCAAGACATTTGTGAAATCGAAGGACTTTAAATATGATATGCTTAGCGATAAGAATCTGAAATCGCTGAAAGAAATAATGGAGTTTGAAGGCTACTTAGACACTGCCTCCGAAGAGATAAAAGCTCTTGAGGCTAAGCTTGTTCCCGATCTGAATAGAGATTTGGATACATTCAAGGAAAACATAATGAAACACATCAATAGTGAAATAGTAAAGAGATATTATTATAAAAAAGGAGAATACGCATATACACTCACTATCGACAATGGTGTAGAGAAAGCTGTAGAAGTTCTTAACGATCAGAACAGATATAACAAAATATTGTCTGCTCCGCAACAGGAAGATCAGCCGAACTAAGAGAAATAATAATTACCTTTGCAATAAAAATTTGTAACATTGGAATATATAATGGAATATAATACGCAGTTGAAAAAACTGACACTGCCCGAATACGGGAGAAATATTCAGAACATGGTTGACTATTGTATCACAATCGAAGGGCGTGAAGAGCGCAGACGTTGTGCTAATTCAATTATAAATATAATGGGAAATATGTTCCCTCACCTGCGCGATGTAAATGACTTCAAGCACATCCTGTGGGATCATTTAGCCATAATGTCTGACTATCAATTAGACATCGACTACCCGTACGTAATCATCGAGAAAGAACAATTGAACGCTAAACCTCCCCGCATGGGATATAGCCGTCCGGATATGCGTTACAGACATTACGGAAAGAACTTAGAGAAGATAATAAAATTAGCCGCAGATACAGAGAATCCTCAAGAGCGCGAGCAACTGATTGCAATGGTTGCGACCCATATGAAGAAGTCTTATATTCAGTGGAACAAGGATGTTGATGATCGTAAAATATTTGTAGACCTATACGAGCTATCGGAAGGAAGAATAGATATTCGAAATTCGGACATTAGGCTTCCTGACTCTAAAGACTTTATCAACAACCAGCGCAGTAAACAGCAAAAGAAAAAAAAATAATACATTTTCAGCATACATCATGATTCACGAAACGGATATCTTCAAAATAGGTAAGTTCATCAAACCCCACGGCTTGAAAGGTGAGGTTGCGACTGTTTTTGATACTGATGTATTATTCTGTTCCGACACGGAATATATCATCTGCAACATAGATGGTATATTCGTTCCATTCTTTATCGAAAATGTCCGCTCTAAAAACAACCTGAATGCAATCATTAGTCTGAAGGACATTGACTCGGAAGAAAAAGCACAGCGATTCTCCGGGTTAGAAATATTTATTCCATATCACTTCGTAGAGGAAGCCGAGAAAGAAGGTCAATATGGTTGGAACTTTTTTATAGGATTCGAGGTTTTTGACAAGAATCATGGTCGTTTAGGCATAGTAGAAGCTGTGGACGACAGCACAATAAATACACTCTTTATTGTCTGCGACGAGGCTGAAGAATATTTGATCCCCGCAGTAGAGGAATTTATTGTGAAGATAGACACAGATCAAAAAATCGTGGAGCTCGAAATTCCGGAAGGACTCATCGAATAGATTGCATTTTCGGGCAATCGTCAGACCATATTATCATATAGGAAAAAATCGTAAATTTGTTTCTATCATTAACATTTTTGTATGAAAGAAAGAATAGCCGTTAAGATTGGCAGTAACGTACTTACCCGCAAGGATGGTATGTTAGACGTAACACAGATGTCGGCATTGGTCGACCAGATAGCCGAGTTACATAAAAACGGATATGAGATAATCGTTATCTCATCGGGAGCTGTTGCGGCAGGGAAAACAGAACTAAAAATAAAGGAAGGTAAGCTCGATCGTATATCATCTCGTCAGCTATATGCAACCATCGGACAGGCCAAACTGATAAACCGCTACTATGACTTGTTTCATCAGCACAAGATTGTTTGTGGGCAGGTATTAGCTACTAAAGAAGATTTTTCTACTCGCCGCCATTATCTCAATCAGAGAAACTGTATGGAAATAATGATTGACAATATGGTGATCCCCATAGTGAACGAAAATGACGCGGTATCCATAAACGAATTGATGTTTACGGATAATGATGAATTGTCGGGATTGGTGGCAGCCATGATGGATTGCACCAAGCTAATCATCTTGAGTAATATAAACGGATTATATAATGGCGATCCAAGCGATTCGGTATCAACTGTTATACGAGAGATTCACCCCGATGACAAACCGATAACCAATATTATTCAAAAAAAGAAATCATCGGCAGGCAGAGGGGGGATGCAAACAAAATATAATATCGCCCGAAAGGTTTCGGAAGAAGGCATTGAAGTGATAATAGCCAACGGTCGCACACCGGGTATGTTACTATCTTTAGCAACTGACGAAGATGTTGTTTGCACACGTTTTCTTGCGGCTCAGAGGGAGATCTCAAGTATAAAAAAATGGATTGCCCACTCTGACGGATATGCCAAAGGTGAAATATATATTAACGCCGGTGCTAAAGAGGTGCTTCTCTCTAACAACGCGACAAGTCTCCTACCCGTAGGAGTTGTTTCCGTAAAAGGAGACTTTGAGGCAGACGACATTGTGAAAATAATAGATGATGAAACCGGGCTACAAATTGCTATCGGGAAAACAGCATATAGCAGCAAACAAGCTGCCGATGCTATCGGGAAAAATAACAAAAAACCTATAATACATTGCGATTACTTATACATAGAAAAATAGCAGTACCAAAATGGACGATGATAATCTGAAAACATTTCAATTAGTTGCAGCAACGACAAAACGACTACTATCTCTCAGCGACAGCGAGATAAATCATATACTTGAATGTATAGCAAAGGAAACAGAATCTAAAATGTATCACATCATGTCTGAGAATCAGAAAGACCTGGATGTGATGGATAAGAATGATCCTAAATACGATCGCTTGATGCTTACCGAAGAACGTATCAGAGGCATTGTAAAAGACATAAAGAATGTAGCTAGCCTACCCTCTCCTCTCGGTCGTGTGCTGATGGAAAAGACTTTAGATAATGGATTGAATTTGAGAAAAATCTCAGTTCCATTTGGTGTTATCGGAATTATATTTGAGTCTCGCCCAAATGTTTGTTTCGACGTATTTTCTCTTTGTTTCAAAACAGGAAATGCCTGCATACTAAAAGGAGGCTCTGATGCTCGATTTTCGAATGCCGCTATTGTCGATATCATCCGCAATGTATTAGACGAAAATGGTATAAACCCAAACGTATGTGTCTTGCTACCAAACGATAGAGAAGCAACGAACGAACTGCTCAAAGCAAGAGACTATGTAGACCTAATAATTCCGAGAGGCGGAAAAAATCTGATCAATTTTGTTCGCGAAAACTCACTCGTACCGGTCATAGAAACTGGTGCCGGTGTTTGCCACACTTATTTTCACAAAGATGGAGATTCGGAAAAAGGGAAGAATATTATCACTAATGCCAAGACTCGCCGCGTAAGTGTTTGTAATGCATTGGATTGCTTAATCATAGACAAAGAGCGATTGTCCGATTTGCCTTTTCTATGCAAAGACCTTGCTTCACATAAAGTTACTATATATGCCGATACGGCTGCATACTCAGCTTTGGATGGGAAATATGATGCCACGTTAAAAATTGCTGATGAGGACTGTTTCGGCTTAGAGTTTTTGGATTATAAAATGGCTGTAAAAACGGTTTCAGACATAGACGATGCCATAGTTCACATATCACGTTATGGATCGAAACATAGCGAAGCCATTATTAGTGAGAATCGCGAGGCCATACAGAAATTTGAAAAATATATTGATGCTGCATGTGTTTATGCTAACGCTTCGACTGCATTCACTGATGGAGCACAATTTGGTTTAGGAGCAGAAATAGGCATCAGCACTCAGAAAATGCATGCCCGTGGACCGATGGCTTTGGAAGAGATATGTACATATAAATGGATTGTTGAAGGAAACGGACAAGTACGATCATGAGAAAGAAGCAGAAAACTGGCAATGATATACTATTTACTGTAACTGGCAATCTCAATGGATTTACCAATTAGAGTTCCGAACTTTACCCGCACAAAAAGTTAAGTTAAAATTAAAATCGTAACTTTAAAAAGATGGAAATACACAGACGTTACGATCATTCGTTCAAGGAGCGAGCGGTTCAGTTGAGTTACGAACGTTGCAACATAAAAAAAATATGGCAGAGGGAAAAAATATATTGATCAAGGGTGCGAGAGTAAATAATCTTAAGAATATAGATGTTGAAATTCCACTCAATAAGTTTGTCGTTATTACAGGACTTTCCGGTTCGGGGAAGTCGTCATTAGCATTCGACACACTATATGCCGAAGGACAGAGGCGGTATGTAGAGAGCCTGTCGGCTTATGCCCGACAGTTTCTGGGCAGAATGAATAAGCCAGAGACAGACTACATCAAGGGCATTCCTCCGGCAATTGCTATCGAGCAGCGTGTTAGTGCACGTAATCCCAGATCGACAGTCGGAACATCAACCGAAGTATACGAGTATCTTCGACTCTTGTTTGCCCGCATAGGAAAAACAATCTCTCCTGTATCGGGGCAAGAGGTAAAGAAACATCAGGTGAGTGATATTGTCAGCAAAATGACGTCCTATCCCGAAGGTACACGAACAGCAATCCTTGTAAACATCATAAAAAGAGAAAATAGAACTCTTGAAGAACAATTAGATATATTGCTGAAAGAGGGTTTTTCGAGAGTCGAAATTGACGGTAGATTTGAGCGAATCGATGATTTTCTGAAGTCGAAACAAAATACATCGAAGAATGAAATTTATCTGCTTGTCGATCGTTTAACATGCGATCGCGATGCTGCCAATATCAGCAGATTTTCAGAATCTATAGAAACTGCTTTCTTCGAGGGAGAAGGAGAATGTATCATTCGTTTCTACCCTGAAAAGGGCGAAATAGAATCATTTACTTTTTCCAAACATTTCGAAGCAGATGGTATCACTTTCGAAGAGCCAAACGAACTGATGTTTAGCTTCAACAGCCCAGTAGGCGCATGTTCTGTATGCGAGGGGTTCGGCAGAGTAATGGGTATAGATGAAGATCTTGTGATACCAAATAAGAATTTTTCGATATACGAAGACGCAGTCATGTGCTGGCGTGGCGATAAGATGAGTGAATGGAAAACAGAGTTTATCAGAGCCTCTCATCTTCACAATTTTCCTATCCATAGACCATATTTTGAGTTGACAGACTGCGAAAAAGACTTGCTGTGGAATGGTGCAGATGGTCTGCATGGCATTAATGACTTCTTCAAAATGATTGAAGAAAATCAATACAAGATACAATATCGTGTTATGCTTGCCCGATATAGAGGCAAGACAGCCTGCCCTTCGTGCAAAGGTGCCCGCCTGAAACCGCAGGCTCTTTATATTAAGATCGGAGGAAAATCAATTGCTGACTTAGTTTTAATGCCTATTACCGAGCTGAGAGTATTCTTCGAGGATCTCAAACTAAATGAAACGGAGCAGGCCATCGCAAAACGTCTTTTAATCGATATAAATAATCGTATCAATTATCTGATAAACGTCGGACTTGGATATCTTACCCTCAACCGATTATCGAATACCTTGTCGGGAGGAGAAAGCCAACGCATCAACCTCGCTACATCTCTCGGTAGCAGCCTCGTGGGATCGCTATATATATTAGACGAACCGAGCATCGGATTGCATTCAAGAGATACTGATCTGCTCATCAATGTCCTTCGTGAACTGACAAACTTAGGCAATACGGTAGTTGTTGTAGAACATGATGAAGAAATAATCAGAGCCGCCGACTATATTATCGACATAGGCCCCAAAGCCGGGGTTTTCGGTGGAGAGGTTGTATATCAGGGCGATATTGTTGGGTTGGAAAAAAACACAGATAGTTATACCGTAAAATATCTGAACGGTGAAGAGAAAATAGCTGTACCAACTCAACGTCGTAGGTGGAACAACTATCTCGAAGTGCATGGAGCAAGACAAAACAATCTGAAGAATGTCGATGTTAAATTTCCGCTGAATGTAATGACTGTTGTTACCGGTGTCAGTGGATCGGGTAAGTCATCGTTGGTTAGTGATGTCTTTCACACCGCCCTTGAGCATCATTACAAGGGTAAGGGGGAAAAGATTGTCCAATACAACGGTCTTGACGGTGATCTTAATCTGATTAAAGACATAGAGATGGTTGATCAGAACCCGATAGGAAGATCGTCTCGTTCCAATCCTGTTACATACATAAAGGCCTACGATGAGATTCGAAAATTATTTGCCGACCAGGCTTTAGCTAAACAGATGCATTACACGCCTGCTTTTTTCTCATTCAACATAGAAGGTGGTCGATGTGAAGAATGTGCCGGAGAAGGGAAAATAACTGTAGAAATGCAATTTATGGCTGATGTTATGCTCGAATGTGAAGCATGTAAAGGTCGCCGCTTCAAATCAGACATATTAGAGGTTCAATATCAGGGAAAGAGTATATACGATGTTTTGGAAATGAGTATTGGTGAAGCAATAGACTTCTTCGGACAAGGCAAAGGGAGTTCAGAAAAGAAAATTATAAAACGCTTGAAACCATTGAAAGAGGTAGGTTTGGGGTATGTGAAATTGGGACAATCGTCCTCATCCCTTTCGGGTGGAGAGAATCAACGCGTGAAATTGGCGTTCCACTTAGTTGACGAGAAACCGCAACCGACCTTATTCATCTTCGACGAACCAACGACGGGATTACACTTTCACGATATAAAAACGCTGTTAGATGCATTCAATGCTTTGATCGATCGTGGACATACAGTTGTTATCATCGAACATAATATGGAGGTTATAAAATGTGCCGATTACATTATAGATATGGGTGTTGAAGGCGGAAAAGATGGAGGTTATGTAGTTTGTACCGGAACACCCGAACAAATTATAGAATGTGATAAATCTTATACTGGGCATTTCCTGAAAGAGAAGCTTGTGTAGAATCTTCTCTTTATTTTTTCAGATAAAGTCCTCTTTAAAAATCAATATAAAGTTGAAGTGAGACTTCTTAGAATCAAACACTTAATGCAAATGCGATTTATTGTGAAATAAAAAGTCCATTTTTTGTTTTGTAGAAAGGTAAAAAACATATATATTTGCATCGCTTTTGAAAGAAAGCGCAGTGTTTATAAACACTGGAGAGATGGCAGAGTGGTCGATTGCGGCGGTCTTGAAAACCGTTGAA
>CALNCC010000138.1 GCA_937875275.1 uncultured Dysgonomonas sp.
CTAATATATACGAAAGCAACAGACGGAACAAAAGCTGTGCCGATGTTGACAAACTCGCTGCCAAAGGACATTAAACAATTGGCATTGTATGTTCACCCGACATACGAAACACAAGAAATGGTTATCCGTCCATATCGTATGGAAACACTGAAAGACATTCAGAAAGTATGGCTTGAGGATAAATTCGAGAACAAGATAATAGAACTGACACCCGAAACCGAATATTCTTTTGTGTCAGAACCATTGGAAGGAAAAGAAGCACAAGAAAACAGATTTGTCTTGTACTTCAACGACATGCCCGAAGCGATGGATGGAGACGAACCAATATCGGATGGTGAGATCGTATGCTATTACAAAAATACCGCAATCAATATAATCGGACTCAACGAAGGAGATGTCAACAGCAAGGTGCAAGTATATGATATGCAAGGCCGTTTGGTATTCTCGTCAATGATAAAAGATGTACCGCGATCGACATATTTGAAAACATTAGCTCAAGGTACATATATTGTAAAAATAACAGGGAAGAGAAACTTTACAAGTAAATTTGTGAGCGTTGAAAATTAAAACCTTAACACAGAAAGTAACTCAAAACTCACAGCACAAACAGAATGAAAATGAAAAGAAAAACTAACATTATGAGGTTGATTTTGTCAATGATGGTATTGCTATTTTTGACGTCTGTTGATGCTCAGGCTTATGATGGAGGTGCACTGCCTTCTGATCAGTATTTGCAACAGAACAAGAGTACCTCAGATTATTCGGTAAGTAAGATTACTCCATTCTCGACACACGAAAAAGGATTCCGTGGTGTTGGTGGATGGGACGATCCATTCTTTCCGGGCGAAATAGTAGAAGGAGGACCCGGTGGAAACGTTGGGCATCCGGCTCCGATAGGAGAAGCAACGCCTATTGTATTAGGGTTGTTTATCGTAATGTATTTTGTATTCCGCTGCGTGTCGGCGTCGAGAAGGAAAAATATCTGATCTCTATATATAGATCAGGATTCGAGATAAAAAGATTAAAAGACAGGGCTGACTCTTTATGTTTGCTCTGTTTTTGTTGCTTTATACTTTCCTGTTTGCACGTATCGTGTGAGTGTCTGTTTTGCAGGTTGCAACCATATACATGAAAGAATTAGCGCTAAGAGCATAAAAAAAGGTTGTCCCTCGCGAGACAACCTTTTCTGTATAATCGATGTTATGATTATTTATCAATAACCTCTGATCGCTTTCACTCCCGGAAGAACTTTTCCTTCGATGAACTCGAGCAATGCTCCACCACCGGTAGAAACATACGATACCTTGTCGGCAGCGTCGAATTTGTTAACGCAAGCTACAGAGTCGCCTCCACCCACTAACGAGAATGCGCCGTTAGCTGTCGATGCTACGATAGCCGCTGTAACGACTTCCGATCCCTGAGCGAATTTCGCAAATTCGAATACTCCCACAGGACCATTCCAAAGGATAGTTTTCGATATCTTGATAACTTCCGAGAACTCAGCTTCACCTTTTTCGGCGATATCCAATCCCATCCATCCGGCAGGAATCTTATCAGCATCGCACACTTTTACATTGGCGTCGTTGCTGAATGCATCTCCGATTTTCGCGTCAGAAGCGATAACAAGATTTACTCCGTTTTTCTTCGCCTTAGCTACTATTTCGTTTGCCAAGTCCAACTTGTCATCCTCGCAAAGAGAATTTCCTATTTGACCTCCCGCAGCCTTGATGAATGTAAACGCCATACCTCCACCGATGATAAGGTTGTCTACCTTGTCCAACAGGTTTTCGATGATGTCGATCTTCGACGAAACTTTTGCTCCACCGATGATAGCTGTGAACGGACGAGCCGGCTCTTTCATTATTTTTTCTACTGCATCAACTTCTTTCTGCAACAGGTATCCAAACATTTTGTGATCTGCATCGAAGTCGTCGGCGATGATGGCTGTCGATCCGTGTGCGCGGTGTGCAGTACCGAAGGCGTCGTTAACGTATACATCAGCAAAAGAAGCTAATTCTTTAGCAAATGCACGTTGTTTTTCTTTCATGTCTTTCTTTGCAGCGGCTTTCACTTCGTCGCTTGCATCTTCTGCCAATCCGCGAGGTTTGCCTTCTTCTTCGGCGTGGAAACGTAGGTTTTCCAGCATCAACGCTTCGCCCGGTTGCAATGCGGCAGCTTTGGCAGCGGCTTCGGGTCCTACGCAGTCGTTAGCAAATTGCACGTCTACACCAAGTAGGTCGGATACATGTTTGAGGATATGTTTCAACGAAAATTTATCTTCCACTCCTTTCGGACGTCCGAGATGAGAAGCGATGATAGGGCTACCACCATCAGCCAATATTTTTTTCAGTGTAGGCAATGCTGCACGGATACGGGTGTCGTCTGTGATGTTGAATTGAGCGTCCAATGGAACATTGAAGTCTACTCTCACAAATGCTTTCTTTCCAGAAAAGTTGAATTTGTCAATTGTAATCATGATTACTTTGTTATTTATATATTAAGAAATTTATTTGTATAACTTACTGCACTATAAATCTTTGTATTGAGTGCTGCAAAGATACTAAATCATCTGTTTTGAAAAGCCTATCTGTGTCAAAAAAAATTGCAACGAGTGATGCTATATCGTATCGGGCGATATTACCGCGTTGATAAATAGCGAATTGCTAAAATTGCTTGTTGTTATTTCTTTTTCAGTACGATTATTTTTTCATCGATGTCAAATTCGTATTTTTCCCAGTTTGCATTTATCTTTTGCAACTGAATGCCGTCTGATGTTAGCTGATATTTGTACAGTTCGCCATCAACGGGCATATACATATCGTCTTTTGTTTTGAAAAATATGACAATGTCGCATAAGGGCATTTCACAAAAATCAGATACTACCCGATAGTAGTGGTAATCTTCAAAGTTGCTGACACTGCCATTACTCTCAAATTTTACAAGCTTATTATCACATTCGTAACTTCCCGAAAATAATATTTCTCTGAGAATGACTTGCATAGGATTGCTTATATAAAAATCTTCGGAGTCGTCCACAGCGCACGACGATTCTATCCTTCTGTAAAGAATCTTGTTTTTCGTTTTCGGATAGTATAGTTCAAGCAGATTGTCCTTGTTGACGCTTATTTCGAATGGGGCATCCCATTCCGACGGCTCGTAAAGGAATTCAGTTTTGTCATCTACACTTACATATTTGTTTCCACCTTCGTCGTATTTAATCCGGCGGTAGAAGCCTCCCTCGTGCTCTGTGCCTCCGGTCATAGCTGCCGAATCAGACAATAGGCTGTTCTCTTCCATCCGCAATTGAAGTAGTTGTCCGTCATAGTCGCTCGAAAGGATAGACTTATTTTTTTCTACTCCGCTAAGATAACATTCCGAAAGCCAATCGCCACATAGTTTTCGGGCGAGTTCTTTTTTACTTACTGTCGCCGTTTCGGTATCGGCAGCATCATTTTTTTGTTTCTGGTTGCACGACAAGACTGATGCACACAGCAATAGTACTATTAATACCTTCTTCATTGTTTGTTGTTTTTTTATTATTAAGAATCCGGATCGAAATCCCGATCACGGTTATTATCAGGTGGTAATTAAGTAAGTTTCTTCTTTTTTGTATAGATGTCTCTTTTCGTCAGTGTGGCAAAAAAGAGACACGGTAATGTTTGTTGTCGCCTATTTAGGCATAAAAGTATTGATTTATTTTCATATACAGAAGGATTAAAGTAATAAAAAAAAAACGAGGGAATGCATGACGTGCGATAAGATTTCAACGAAGTTCTGTAAGGGTAATTGATTGATTATGAATATTGTGGTTTGTGCGTGCGGCATTTCTTTTATGAGGCTGCCTTTGGCGTGTGGCAAATGTGCTGAGAATAAAATTATTACTGTTTTGTTTTATGTGCTAAATAAATATATTTATATTTGTTTACAATTATTAAGAACTTTGCTTACACATACACAATCATTAGTTATGGTAAATCTGTTATTAGTCGAGGCGCAAGTCGGGAACATCCTTGTTTATGTCTTTATCGGTATTTTTGTATTGACGGCACTGTTAACTCTTGCCAGCTTGCCCAATTGGATAAAGCTTGACGAATGGTATCGCCAAAAGTTATTTATAGCCCTCATATTGGAGGTAGTGGGAATAGTCGTTCTTGCGGCGCAAGGCTTCTTTGGTGTCAGCAAAGGCGATGTGTACGATTTACCTCCCAATAGGGACTGGATAGCCTTGTATGAAGACGGGGATGTGAGGCAGCCTGCCCTTACGAAAAAAGGAGAGGTGGATTCGATTGTGTTGCTCGGCAAAGAAACATTGAACAAAACGCCTGAGCTTCATTTAGAATTAGATTTTAATTCATCGAGCAAACTTAGCATGCTCGTAAAGAGCCAAAATGATAAGGTGTTAGGTAAAATATCGGATTACGAGTTAGGCGAAAAAGGCTTGTTTAATTTGATTCCCGACGTGTCTTCGTCTCAGAACTTCAGGCACATACGTTGGCAAATAGATAACGGCAAATGGCAGCGTGTAGACACGACGATAAATAGAGTGCCGTATGGAGACTTTTTTGGAAAAGATGTCCGTTTCGAGGTATACCCTGTGCGCGGTGGAGCTCAATACCGAATTTTCAACAAGGTTGACACGGTCTATGAATCGACAGTCAGTGATCTGAATGTGAGCAATCGAACGATTCATTTTTGTAAAGATAGCGAGAATGTCTATTATCTGTTTCGCATTACAGCGGCAGACCTAACCGGTGCCAATGGGAGAATCCCGTTTGTGAATCTGCTGCAAATAAAGCTGGAGCCGTCAGTCAATTTCCGAAAGAAATAGGCTTTATAATCTAACGTAAGCTTTTGATGGTCGGTTGCTCGTCGTGAGCGAGGAGTCTATTTCTTTACTTTACTTGGGTTCTTGTTGATAAAATCTTTCCAACTCGAAAATTTCTTTTCTGCCGCAGGATTGTTTGTTTGGAAATAATGGCAGACCGCCGCAGCCAGTCCGTCCGTCGCATCCATTTGTGGCAGCATGTTCTCGTCGGGTATGCGCAGATAGTTTTGCAGCATATATGCCACCTGTTCTTTAGCTGCACGCCCGTTGCCGGTGATCGACATTTTTATTTTCAGCGGGGCATATTCGAATATCGGTATGTCGCGCGAAAGAGCCGCAGCCATTGCCACGCCTTGCGCCCGTCCCAACTTGAGCATACTCTGCACATTCTTGCCAAAAAAGGGAGCTTCGATGGCCAGTTCGTCGGGCAGATATTCGTCGACCAAGCCAATCACCCGTTCGAATATGCGGCGCAACTTGAGATAATGGTCGTCGTATTTGCTCAGTTGCAACACGCCCATTGCCATCAGTTCGGGCTTGTTGTTCACTACACGCAACAGGCCGTAACCCATTACCTGAGTGCCGGGGTCGATGCCCAATATTATGCGTTCTTTCTCTATCATCAGAGTTCTATTTCTTCCATTATTGTCGCAAATCCTACCATCTTGTTGCCGAAGAGAAACTGAATTTCATTGAACAAGCTTTGTCCGCTTGTTGACAGCCAATAATCCAATGTTTCGGTATTTTTTACGTTCAACTGCAACGAGTAGCTGCTGCCGCCCTCTTCGTGTTGGCGATGAATGTAGCAGAGGCGGGGGGTAGACACAAATCCGCAACCGACGGCTTGGTTTACAAATTTATTTTTGAGGTGCAAAAGAGCCTGGTCGTGTACTTCGTCTTCGATGTGAAACGTAATATTATATATAATCATCAGTCCATTGTTTTATAGATTTTCTGCAAAGATAGGAAAGTTAATAGTCTTATTGCAGCTTTTAATAAATCTCTTTTTCGCAGACAAAAAACGCTAATGTGGCATATTTGTACATGAAAGTGATATCAGATTTTAAATAAATAGTTAAAGTCGTAGAATACATTGCATGGACTGTTAAATCTTTTTACATTTACGGAACTAACATTATAAAACTTTTTAACTATGCAAAAATTTCTTTTAACATTAGTAGTATTGTTCGCTGCTACATTTGCGGCTAACGCACAACAGAAGTATGAATGGAAGCAATATGGCTTGTCATTTAAAGTGCCAACAACTTTTAAGATTTCGGAAAACACGGCAGAATCATTTGCGGCAGGTGACAAGAACATGGATTTAGCAATTCAGGTAATTGACTATGACGGAGTCGATGCCGAAGACATGGGCGGAATTTTAGGTGAGCTGGCTGTGGAAGCCGGTATGGATATGGAAGAAGCTGAGATTGGCGAGTTGGCTCTAACGACTTTGGCAGGTGCATATATAGAGGGAGAGATCGATGGTGAGATGACCATTCTGGTCGTATTGATGGATGTTGAGTCCAATATCGCCCTCTTTGCAAGAATCACGTATGCTGATGGATTTTTAAAACAGGCAAATAATATATGTAATAGTTTTGCTATTAAGTAGCAGTTGTTCAATTTTGTAAATATTAAGGTGGCTGCCCCGTTTCGGGGCAGCTTTTTTTTATGCTTACTGTCTCGCAAATTCGTTCCCGATTACTTCCTGCTGAGTGCATCATACACACACTCTCTCTGTCAAGCCCCCCAAAACAAACAAGGCTGCACCCACGTGCAGCCTTGCTGTATATATCTGTCAAACTGATCTGTTTTACGGGTTTGTTGTGTCAAACTTCTTCATCGCGCGCACAGGGAGGGAGGTGGAGCGAGGGAGAAGGGCGCAACGCCCGTTGCTAAAACTGAATATCCATGCTTGATCTTCTTTCTCTACATAATCGTCAAGGTCGACATCAAAGTCGCTTGTTGTAGATGTCCAATAGTCGCCGGACAATACAGTGTATTGTTCAGCTTCCAGTCTGCTGTTCAATACCCTCTTTACATCCAGCAAAACCTCCATTTCATTCACGCCAGGCAGATACCAGTCGTCTCCGCCCTTGTTTACACACCACTTAAAGGCGGGGTAAGAGTCTATGCTTAAGGTTTTTATTTTGCTCGTATTATCTTCTCCTTCATCCCAGCTGAGAGTCTCTGTTATTTCAAATGCACCCCATATCTCAGAACTTTCGTCGAGACTGAGTATTTTTCCTGCCTTGCCGGCTTCGTCTACCTCGCACACAATACCTTCGGGTGTTCCTGTTTTGGGATAGAGATCGCCTACCATATAGTCTTCAAACAGGGTGGTATTCTGTTCGTTTAATCCGATCTGGAAATAATAACGCGCGCCGGCTTGCAGTCCGCCGTTATACAGAAAATTGAAAGCAGAATGTTCTTTTTTAATTTCGCCTCGCCGCATATAGATCTTGCCGTCGGCACCTTGCAGGTATACTTTGACAAGAAACATATCGTCATTAGCCAAAAGTTCCTCAGATAGTGCTGGCACACACATATAGGCATCGAAGATTCCTCCGTTGGAGATGGTGGCTTCGCCCTCTTCTTGCTCTACTGTCAGGCTCATAGTACTCGTTCTAAGCCAACAACCCGTCCATTCGTTGTTGTCCCAAAAAAGGTCTAAGTAGGGGGGATAATTTAAAAATGTGTAGATGTCGCTGTCGCCATTTTTCGTGTGAATCTCTATCTTCTTCACGGTCATCGCTCGATCCACGATGTTATTCGTAATCGTGAAACGCAACATGGCATTCAGCTGAGCCATCTCGCATGAAAGTGCAGGCGCCTCTTCTTTCAGTTTACCATTCACTATCTCCATTCCTGTCCTAACTGTGCCCCACAGGTCCATATTGCCATCGGCATACAACTGCTTAGACGACTTGCCTATCTGTGTCTGATTTTTCTGAAGAGAAGAGAAGAAGAAAGAATTATACCTGTAGCCGTACTGATCATTGTAGAAATCCTGCTCCATCTCCGACGAACAGGCATAAATGTTGTATGTTCCGTCAGCCAAATCGTTGGGAATGTAGCCTGTGAAGTCTGCCGACCCACTACGGTTTGCATTCTCGGCAGTAAAGACTGATATAGGAATAGGTTTTTTCTCGTCGAAAAGTGCCTCTTCATTGTCTATATCATTCTTGTTCACTTTCACAAAAATGAGTTTGATCTGATCACTATTGTTCCAATAGAATGTTTCGCCTTGGGCGTAGTTGGTATTGTTTTCCACTACTCCGGCTTTCACGGTCATTGCTTCGTCTACTGTGGCACGGATGGTGATGCGCTGCCCTTTCGCTTGTGGC
>CALNCC010000139.1 GCA_937875275.1 uncultured Dysgonomonas sp.
CGAAACGGAGTTCAGCTGTCCTGCTAATTCGGAAAGATCAATCATGGGCATATTTTATTTTACATAGCAAAAATAGCTATTTTT
Organism: uncultured Dysgonomonas sp.; assembly: GCA_937875275.1. Classification (GTDB taxonomy): domain Bacteria; phylum Bacteroidota; class Bacteroidia; order Bacteroidales; family Dysgonomonadaceae; genus Dysgonomonas. Next base: position 85 of record CALNCC010000139.1, read on the forward strand.
ATATACTTACACCATCGCCGAGCAGATAAATTGCAAGAAGATAAACTCATCTGCATCGGTTTTTGTATATTTCCTCTATAAATGCGCAAATGTTTGTCTCTCCTGTTTTTCAGGCAGACGAAGTTTCCCACACGGAATCAACTCGCGACCAATCTTTTAAACGAATTACATTCGAAGATAACTAATCTGTTTCGCTATCTTTCAATTTGACGGTAATTATACCTACGGCCATGCCATGCCCTCCATACAACGATGTTTTGCCACCATTTACACTGATCTCGATGCTTTCGACATCTTCAGGCGAAATGTTCTTAATCTCGTCTTCTGTCAAACGGCGTTCTTTGCCGTCTTGGGAAAGGAAAAGTAGTCCTGCGGGACGCTCATCTCGATAATAGTCCTCAATATGCTGTGTATTCCAATCTAAATATCCCTCCTTTTTCATTTCTTTATGCCTTTTTGCGTCAGCTTCGGCTCTCTTTTTCATATCTTCATCGGTAGGTATGTCGTGATATCTGTGTAGCCCCGATTTGAAAGCCTTGTTTGCGAGATAGGCACGTTCTATCAGCAGCAAAAGGTTGCCTTTGTTTAGGGTAATAGAATCTGCCTGTTGAGCTTTTACGGCAACATCAGATTGTTTTGCCGACTTGCATGATGCTAAGCAACACAGTGCGATGAGTAAAATTAGTGTGTATAGTTTTTTCATTTCTATAATTAGTTTTCTCCTTTAAATTTAAAAATGATATTTCCATAGAGCGCATCGCTGCCATGATTGGCAAAATAGATCGGGCTATAGCCTATTGTCAAAGATTCAATTGAGTCTTTGGGGGTTTTGCTTAAGCGATCCAAATCTATGCGAATAGTTTTCCCATTTTCAAACTTGGTTGTTAACGGGATCTCCAGCATGGCAGAAGCCGGTATCCCTCCTCCCTGAACGTAGGGTCTGGCTATCGGTTTACGTATCCCATATTGTCCAGTCTTAAATGCTTTGGATGCTATGTAGATGCGCTCCACCAATAGTTGATAGTTGCCTTCATCGACGGAGGTGTTGTTGGGGGCAATCTCAGGCTTAAGTTGTGGCAGTTTCTTTGTTACAACGCCCAAGACTTTCCCTTTTTTCCCGAATATAACCAATCGACTTCCGTCCATGCTCATTTCGATGTCTTCGATATTGTCAGATGAGATTTTACTCAACGCTTTTGGGGTTAAAGGGATGCTTTTCCCTTTTTGAGTAAAGACAAACGATTGTCCCAATTGTTCGTTGTCAAAATAGTCGTCAAAGTTCGCATCCTTGCTTGAACGACCATCAAAAGTATTGATCGCAAAGTTTGCACGTTCTATCAGCAACAAAAGGTTGCCCTTGTTTAGGGTAATAGAGTCTGCCTGCTGAGCTTTTACGGCTGCATCAGATTGTTCTGCCGATTTGCATGATGCTAAGCAACATAATGCGATGAGTAAAATTAGTGTGTATATTTTTTTCATAATGTATCATTTCTATTGGATACTGTCTTTTCCCTTTTTCAGACTATCGTAAAAATCTTTATTCCAAACATCCACTAGTTCTTGTCCTTTCTCTATTTTTTTTCGGCTTTCCATTCGTTCTTTATATAAATATATACTTATATCCATATCAGCACTTTTTATAATTCGATCTTTCAGGTACTCCCTTAGATTGCTTCTTTCATATGTTAGTTCATCCCGAGTAAGAGCTTTTTCTAATCTGAATGCAACATATAATTTTGCTTGATACCCATCAACTGTATAGCGATCTGTTTCGTTAACTACATATAGTCTATAATAATCACAGGTTCCACTAAGAGACATGATTGCATGTATACCTACCTCAACTACAGGCACCTGAATAGTATCCATCAGCTGCTGCACGGTCATTCCTGCATAGGATTCGGGAGGTCTTTCATTAAAATTATACTCGAGGTAGGCAATTGTGTCATTGCTAAAACTTTCAAGAGACTTATAGGGCATATCGCTTTGGTCTGCCTGCGCACTTGCTGATAGACTAATAATCAAAAGTGAGATAAGTAATGATAGTTGTAATGTTTTCATAATGCGGAAAATTTAGATTGAAGCATTTATGTTGGCTTAAAGATAATAAAAAGATCGTTTAAAAACGACTTCATCTGCTCTCCGTTGCAATATGTGTATGAGCCGTTTCTCCATCGTCGGGCAGATAAATTGCAAGAAGGTAAACTCATCTGCATCGGTTTTTGTATATTTGCCTGTCTTTAAGAAAAAAAGAGCCTACTAAAGTAACTGTAAAAAAAGAGAAAAATGTCTACACAGATTTTCGAAAACAAGATGAAAGTTCGCGACTACGAATGCGATGGTCAGGGCGTAGTTAACAATGCCAACTACCTACACTACTTCGAGCACACCCGCCACGAGTTTATGGAATCGTGCGGCATCAGGTTGCGCGACCTCACTGCCGAAAACATCTTGCCGGTGGTGCGCAGAGCCAGCCTCAAATATAAAAATTCGCTGCGTGGATCGGAAGAGTTTATCTGCACCGCCCGAATCGAGCGCAAAGGGCTTCGCTATCTTTTTCATCAACAGATACGCCGCATCCCCGACAACACGCTATGCGCCGAGGGTGTGATAGAGGTGGTATGTGTCATCGGAGGTAAGGTAAATGCTCCCGCAATGTTTGACAAGGCATTTGCCGACTACATCGTGTGGTTGGATAAATAATAACACACGACGGCACAACCTGCCGAAGCTTCTATTTTATCTTCTTCAATTGCTTAACTAACATTTTAGCTATCACGGCATTCCCCTTGTCGGAAGGGTGCAACCCATCGTAGGTCATATCTGTTGCCTCTTGCGGATAGGGATACACATCCTTTGTCGCATCGAAGGGGACGCCCACATAGTGTGGGTAGCGATAATCGCGATATTCGCCTGTGGCAGGGTCTTTCAAGCGTTTAAATTTCACCATGTTCGACGGTTTTATTCCGCTCTTGTTGTACAAGTCCACCACCGGCATGCGCTCATACTTGCCGATAGCCTTTATCGCCTCAGCCACATCTGCGAGGGTTTGCCCGTTCTTGTCGCGGTACGAACCGTAAGCGTTATTCCGCTGATCGCCGATATAGACAAAGTCGCCTCGCTGCAAGGGAGTCATCAGTATGATGGTTGCGCCACTGTTCAGGCTTTTCAGTTTGTCGGTTATGATGCGGCATGCGCCATAGATGGTTGTGCTGCCTGTCGCGTTTTTGTAGTCGTCGAGCGTGCCTATCGGTCGCCCCTGCCACCAGTCGTTGGTGCCGAGAAACACAGAGTAAACATCTGCCTTAGGCATATTCAGCTCCTCTATCTTGTCGGCAATGCCGCCGGTAGTCCATCCGTTATATCCTTTGTTGACGCAGGTTATATGTGGCAGAGCTTCTACAACGCGTGTCATATAGCCTTTGTGCACACGGTTGCCCGTTTCGTCGGCATGGTCGTTCAGGTAGGTTATCGAGTCTCCGATGGCAACCCACTCGATGGGGCGCGATGGCGATGTGAATGCCACTAAAGCGATGAGCGGCAAAAGAAATAAACGTTTCAGCATGATGTTATCTTTTCAGGTTATAAACATCCGAAGATACGATTTTTTAGAAGAAACCGAATAATTAATTTTATCTACTGATAACGAAGCTATCTATTTTTTAGGTAGCTTCGTTTTTTGTATATTGCAGATGAGAAAAACGATCTACCATGAAAACGCAAAAAATCTATATCCTCCTATTCTTGCTATTCGCAGCTACGAGCACAAGCCTTGCTCAGACTGACGAGGAGTTGAAAGCCATGTATCCTATAAATGCGGCAAATACTGTCGGAAAAAAGCTCAATAGAGTACAGAAAGATAAGCCTGCTCGCTACTGTGATTTTATGGAGATAGTAGACGAAGGAAAGTTGCCTGCGTATGAGATATTCGAAAAGGTGTTTTCGTGGGAAAAGATTTCTTACTTGGCGGATAAAAACAAAAAGTTCGTTGTACCTCTTTTCATCAACAGCAAAGGAGAGATATTATCCATGAGGTTTGTGATGGGAATTCCGGAGAACCCGAGAAGCATACCTATCGGAGAGTGTTCCGATCTTTCATCGATTAGTCTTCGGGAACTGTTTCAAATAGAAGAATTAATAAAGAAAATAAAATTTAAGATTTTCATTATAGATTCATGTGATCCCGAAACATCATATATGACTGTTTCTACTCGTTGCGATTTCCCTAAACTGAAAAAGTATATTGAGGACAAGAAGCAGGCATCCGAAAAAGAAACCGAATAATTAATTTTATCTGATAATAACGAAGCTATCTATTTTTTAGGTAGCTTCGTTTTTTGTATATTGCGAATGAGAAAACGAGTCTACCATGAAAACGAAGTATATATATATCCTCCTATTTTTGCTATTCGGCGCAATGTCGACACATGCACAACACTATGTAAAAGAAAAAGGGTAAAAACATCCCTTACAAATCATTCAAATCATTTGACAACGACACTGCCGCTTATTTGGAATATAACTTTATGGAAAAAGACCCTGCATCTTATGCCGGGCTTACGGTAAAAGAAGTTGCCGATTTGTTACCGTTTCCAATAAGACTAATACTTCCTAACAGAGCAGTTTCAACTGTAACGAATATTCCGGCTGAAAATGCTCCCAAACGTGAACCGGATCCGAATTTTGATCCGAAAGAATGGGGAGTTCGCTATATTAGCATGTCATTAGTGATGGATTTTAGGCTATTCCTAACGAAGAGACCGAATGAGGACGCTTTCCAAAACGTTCTCCCTATACAGGTGCATGTAGGACTAGAAAAAAAAATATATAAGGCAGAATATGACTCCATAGAAAAAGCAGCTAAGAAATATACCGAAAAAGGCAACAAATATCAACTCCTCTTTGAGTATATCAAAGATCGTGTTGTTACTTATGTAGAAATTTATCCGACAGAAACAGCGACCTTTAGAAATATAAAAAAAAGAAGAGAACAAGAGGCTGAGAAAACGAATAATTAATTTTATCTGATGATAACGAAGGGATCGCGATAAGGTAGAATACAAAAAAAAGGAAGCGACACTATTCTTGGGTGGTTAACAATTGTGTATATATCGCTCCCTTTCAGTGTAAAAAAATTAAATCGTTTATTTAGAAACCGGTTAGGCTCAATGGCTGACCGCATCTACAAAGAAATATATTTATCCGACATTACACGAATCGAATCTTAACTCAATTCTTACAAAAACAAAAAACCTGAGTGATTACGTCTCAGGTTCTGTTTTGTTCGATATATAATGTCGTTGAGGCTCTACATCACAGCCACTTCTTTCGTTTGAATACATAGAGAATGACGCTGACCGACAATACCATGAAGCCGATGGAGATGAGGTAGCCGTATTCCCAATCGAGCTCGGGCATTATCTTAAAGTTCATACCATAGATGCTGGCAATCAGCGTAGGGGGCATAAAGATAACGGAGATCACGGTAAACATTTTGATGATCTTGTTCTGCTCTACATTAACGTAGGCGAGGAAGGTATCTTGCAGATAGTCGAGTCGGTCGAAACAAAAGCGGGTGTGCTCGAATAGCGAGTTGATGTCTTTTACCAAGATCGTAAGCCGCGCGTGCAGCTCGTTAGGGATAAGTTCGCTTTTCAGCATATTGGTAACGGCACGCTGCTTGTCGATAACGTTTTCGCGGAGCAACATCGTTTTTTCTTGCAAGTCTTTGATTTCCATCAGCAGTTTTTCGTCAGCCTCTTTTATCGAGATGCTGTTACTCAGCGTAGTGATCTGTTGCGTCAATTTCTCTATCATGTCGGCATCCATCTCTATGCGGGTTTCGAGCAAGGCAAGAAACACGTGGTAGCCCGTAGTAAAGTTGCGCGGATTGGCAAACATCTTGATGATCGTCTCTTGGAAAGAGATCAGGTCTTCGCCACGCACAGTGATGAGTATATTGTTTTTTAGGATGAACGATACGGGTTCGCGCTCATAGTTGCTGAGGATGAAGTTCATGTTCACAACCAACGAGTCCACCGTCTCCATATAGCGAGACGACATCTCGATCTCTACCATCTCTTCCTCTTCCTGTATGTATATTTTCAGATAGTCTTCGAGCTGATATTCGATCTCCTCGTCAACGTCGTTGAGGTCGATCCATAAGAAGTTCTTGATGGGGTTGGCTTTCAGGAAGTCGATGCTTCGGCTGATACGGATCGTATTGTCTTTGTGGTAGAATAGTTTTACTTCTGACATGAGATTTTTCTTTTAGTGGGTGTATACTCTCTTCTTTCTCTCGTCCCCGCTCTTGGGGACAAACACCTTGCAGTCTTCTCAGTATCGGTTACAAGTACTTTTCAGTCAGGTTCGTCAAATCTTCAAATTCGGCTATCGATAGTTGTTCGGGACGCTTATCGAATATCTTGTCTGAAAAAGCCTCGCACTCTTTACCCAAGAGGGGCTTCATCGAATTTCGCAAAGTCTTGCGGCGTTGGTTGAAGGATGTTTTCACTACCATCTTGAACAGCTTTTCGTTACAATTCATTGCCGTTCGATTGTTTCGCACCATTTTCACCACTGCCGACTTCACCTTGGGGGGAGGGTCAAACACGGTCTCTTCCACCGTAAAAAGATATTCTACATCGTACCACACTTGCAACAAGATGCTGAGTATGCCATAAGTCTTACTGCCCGGCCCTGCTGCCAGCCGTTGGGCTACTTCGCGCTGAATCATGCCCGAGCAGCACGGAATACGGTCTTTGTAATCCAGCACCTTGAAGAATATCTGCGACGATATGTTGTACGGATAGTTGCCTATCACGCAGAACTTGTCGGGATATATATCGGTCAGATTCATTTGCAGAAAGTCGCCTTCGATAATGTGTCCATCCAGCTCGGGGTAATGCGTTTGGAGATAAGGAACCGACTCACGGTCGATTTCGATGACTGTGAGGTCGCGTTTTTTCTCAATCAAGAATTGCGTAAGCACACCCATTCCCGGGCCAACTTCGACCACCGGCACATCAGCATATTCGTCTAATGTATCGGCAATACGTCTTGCAATATCAAGGTCTTTGAGAAAATGTTGCCCTAAGAACTTTTTTGGCTTTACTACACCCATGCGCCCCCGATTAGTTGAAAATATTCATTATCTTTGCGCCCAAAGATAGCTATTTTATTCAAAAATCAGTCTATACGGGATAACATTAATCCTAAAAAAAGGACAACTGAAATATAAACTCTACAATCTTATGAGTAACAAAGACAATGATACGGAGACGATGCAAAAGAAACCCAAACAGTCGCTTATAGGGCGGTTGCTGAAGGTAGTATTACCATTGGCACTGGGGGTGCTTATTATATATTATCTGCTGAGCGAAGTTCCTCTCGACGAGGTGTGGACAATCATCAAAGATGCCAACTGGGGAATACTTGCCTTTTCGTTGATTTTCGGATTGCTGGGAAATACGATACGCGGCTATCGCTGGCAGTTGCTTATCAATCCGTTAGGATATTCGCCCAAAGTGAGTAACCTCAACTTTGCCATCTACGGAGGCTATGCCGTCAACTTTGCATTGCCGCGCGCAGGCGAACTGTGGCGGTGCGGTGTGATAGCCAAAGAAGAAAAGATACCCTTTACCAAGCTTTTCGGGACAGTCATTCTCGACCGTGTGATGGACACGCTGATGGTGCTGGGGATCACACTGTTTGCCTTCCTTTTCAATATGGGATTCTTCATCGAGCAGTTTAAGCATAACGAAAAAATGTTGGATGCGGTGATGCTGTTCTTTTTGTATGCATAGCGGCAACTTTTATCGTATTCAAATACTTTCGCCACATCAAGCTTGTGAATAAGATAATAGACATAGTAAAGGGATTGTGGATAGACATGAAAACCATTTGGAAGATGAAGCAGAAACTAAGACTGATTCTCTACTCGTTTGGCATATGGGGATCTTATTTCCTCTATTTCTATACCACGTTCTATGCCTTCGACTTCACAGCCGACCTGGGCGTAACAGCCGGACTCATAGCTTTTGCCCTCAGCAGCCTCAGCATGGGCATACCCACCAATGGCGGAATGGGACCTTGGCAGGTTGCCGTCATTGCCGCACTCAGCCTCTACCACGTAGACCATGTGTCGGCAGTAGCTTTTGCGACAGGCGTTTTCTTCCTGCAATCTATCTGGGTCATCGCGTGCGGATTGTTCGGTATAGGAGCTTTGGCGTTGCGAAAAGACAAGAATAAACAATAAACAAAAATCAATAAATAAGTTTAGCGGCAAGACCGAGACCACCCTTGCCTCCGACTGACATTTTTAGTATAATCCAAAACCGTTGTATGTTAACAGTTCTCATCTCTTGGATATTGATACTGTTTGTGTTTCTCTCGTTGGGGAGCATATTCGTATCGCTATACAGGCTCACAAGCAGGCGCGATGCTCGGGTATCCCTACCCGACCGATTCATTTTCGGCATGATTGCTGCCACCGTCGTGGTATCGTTCACGTCGTTTTGGCTACCGGCAAACCATTATATTCTCTTTGCACTGGTTGCAGCGGGCATGTGCGGCATCTTGGTCGTGCGACGGCAGATCGCTCTGCGGTGGCGACAATGGACTGTTCGACTGAGGCGACTTTCGGCTCTCGAAAAGACTATCATCGCACTATCGGTGCTGGCATTCGTGCTGCTGGTGCTGTGTTGCGGAATACCGCAATACGACTCGTTCGACTCGCTATACTACCACATGTCGTTTACCCGATGGGCAGAAGAGTATCCCGTGATAACGGGGCTTGCCAACATCGAAGAGCGATTTGGGTTCAACTCCAACTATCTGCTGCTATCAGCTCCTTTCACTCTCCGTTTTTTGTTCAACGATCCCATATTCGGCATACAATCGCTCACGGCAGCCATCGTCATGTTGTGGATCATAGGCGAGGTTATCCGTTCGGGTTATGAACTAAAAAGGATGCTGCTGCTGTTTATCTATGCCTCGTTTGTCTACCTGTGCAAACACGAGATGGCTCTCACATCTACCGACATATTGCCCAATCTGCTCACATTCTACGTGGGAGCGAAGGCTATTTTATATCCCGACCGGATAAGGCAAGACAGTATGTTCTTCATCCTCGTGCCGGTTTACATCATCACGCTGAAGATGTCGTACGCATTCTTGACTATTGCGTCGCTACTGCTGTTGGTCTCTCTGCTGCGCGGCAAGGATTACCGCACGCTGACGTTTGCGGTTGTCGCTCTCTTGCTCGTTGTCGCTCCTTGGCTGTTGCGCAATGTATTGATATCGGGCTATCTCATCTATCCGATGACGGCTATCGACTGGTTTGCCGTAGACTGGAAAGTGCCGAAAGAGATAGTCGACACCGAACGTATGCACATCAGCTATCATGCCCGCACGGTATATATAGAGGAGATAATCCGCACGTTCAAACATTTCCACGCAAGTGTGCGCTACTCGTGGCACCTTATCATCTACGTTGTTGCCGCCATATCGTTCATCGCATCGGCATGGAAATTGTATAGAGACAAAACGACAAATAACAGAAGTGTGTACATATACATTTTCGCCATCATAGCGGCAGGCACGGCATATCTGGCTTTTACCGCGCCCACTATCCGCTTCATGTACGGATACATCACATCTGTCATATTCATGGCACTGGTGCTGTGGTTGCCACACAACGTGAGACTCAACCGATTGCAGATGAGCCTCGCTACTCCTGCAAAGCCCATACGCCTCGTAAGCACAAAGATGGGAGTAATATTAGCTATCCTCATCCTCATCCCGCTATGGTCTAACGGATACAAGAACATCAACAATCTGAAACATCTCCGCAGGGAATATTGCGATCTGAAAAAATCAAAAGCTCTCCATCAGGTATTTTTCAAACCCATGTCGGCAACCGACAGCTACATGTATGTGAAAGGCGACAATGAGAGATGGCATAATGTAAAAAAACAAACTACGGGATTCCTTCCTCATGCGCTTAGCGAGGATATTACGATATATGTATCTGTCGAAGACAGAGGTTTCCTCTTCGACATGGTGCCGGCAGTAGCCGACAAACAAAAACGGTCTGACTCGGAATGGATTTTTCAGGATTACAGAGATCTGGAAGCAAGAGGGAAAAGCGTACAAGACGGATTCAGATCGAAAAGAAAGGATAAATAAAAAAATATGTTTGCGATATTAGTTTCTTGGATATTAATTTTCTTTGTTTTCGTTTCGTTCGGAAACATATTTACCGCCATATACAACCGTGTGTGCCGTCGTGGGCAACGTTTCTCGCTGATAGACACCTATGTATTTGGCATGTGTTTGGCGACCGCCGTCGTATCCATTACATCGTTGTGGCTGCCTTCCAATCATTACATCCTCTTTGCCTTTGTCGCCGTGTCGCTGTTGTATTGGGTGGCAAACCGAAAGGGTGCATCCGCGTTCCTCAAACGCATCCGCGAGGAATGGAACGCCCTGTCTGCGACCGAGAAAGTACTCGTCATACTATCCGTGCTGTCGATATTGTGGCTGTCGATACGTGCCTATGAGCGATATGGCGACACCATCTACGACTCGCTCTACTATCATCAGGCAAACATAGCGTGGAATGAGGCGTACAAAGTGATACCGGGACTTGCCAACATAGAAGAGCGTTTTGGGTTCAACTCCAACTACCTGCTCATATCGGCTCCCTTCACATTGCGCTTCTTGTTTGCCGACGCCATATACGGTGTGTGCTCGCTTACCGTTGCCGTGATGTTGGTGTGGACTCTGATTCTCGTGTTTAAATCGAGCTACGGGCTGAAAGAGATTTGTTCGTTCATCCTCTTCTTCTTCATCGTCATGCTCAACCGCAACGACCTCAACATTACCTCTACCGACTTGCTGCCATCGCTGCTCATCATATTCCTCACCATCAAGGTGCTTCTATACACCACCGACAACAGCCGCAACATGCTTTTATTTGCCCTGCTGCCGGTATATATAATGACGTTGAAGATGTCGTGCGCACTGGTCTTACTGTCGAGCCTCATCATTTTCGTGGTGCTGGTGCGCAAGAAGCAGTACCGGATTGTAGGGTTTATCGTGGTGGCATCGCTGCTCATTGCCGTGCCTTGGTTGGTACGCAACGTGTTGGTGTCGGGCTACTTGGTTTATCCGCTGGCAGCCGTAGACCTATTTGCCGTAGACTGGAAAGTGCCGGTGGAGATTATGCAGAAAGAAGTGGAATACATAACCTACCATGCCAAAGTAGAGTATCTGCACGATCTCGTAACCTCCTTCTCCGAAGGCAATAAAGCATCGAAATATTATTGGCACATGATCGTTTTCTTCGTCAGCATACCCTTTACCATACTGGCATTGGCAGGGATAGTGGTAAAGCGGAAGAAGATACAAGCATCGCACAAATGGGTGCTGCTCATCA
>CALNCC010000140.1 GCA_937875275.1 uncultured Dysgonomonas sp.
TTCCAGTAATTTACCTTCTCAGAGTTATTTTTAATAGAATATGCCACAACGGCTAATCGGAGTTTCAACAGGCTGGAGAGATATACAAGGCTTGTCTGGAATCGCCCTTTTGTCTTATCGAAATACACGAACTTGCTGTACCAGTGTTCCTGATATGACCACTTGTTCAGCTCTTCGCTTTTGTTTTCTGCCGATCCGCCTTGCAAATGTATTACTTTAGCATTAGGAACGGAGACAACTTTATGCCCCAATTTTCTCGCTCTGTCGCATAATTCAACCTCTTCGAAATAGAGGAAGAAGTCGACATCAAATCCACCGATGTCTTCGAAGAGTGAACGCCTGATAAATAAATCTGCTCCAACGATAACATTAACTTCCTTCGGGTTATCTGTATGATTAAATCCTACATGTCGTTTCCTGTTGAAGATAATCTTATACTCGAGTGTGAGAAAGTCTACATCGTAGTATGATGATGTCGGCGTCATGTCTCGTTTATACATGTTACCTCCACATATGCCGGCTTCGGGATGCGCCTCCATGAAATTGTAAAAGATTGCAACGGCATTATTCACTAACAAAGTATCAGGGTTGAGTAGAAACAGATATTTCCCCGTTGCCGTTTTTGCACCTAAATTATTGGCTCTGCCGAATCCCAAGTTTTTGTCCGAATAGCATATTTTTACATCAGGGTGCTTCTTCTCTATAAGAGACAGAGAGCCGCTTGTTGAAGCATTGTCGACAATTATTATTTCATAAACCACACCTTCGGTTTTCTCTCTTACCGATGCGAGGCAGTCGTCCAACATGGCGGCTGTATTGTAATTGACGATGATGATGCTTACCTGATATTCCACGCAAATATAAAATTCTGTTATAATTAATTCTTAGGGTAGGCTACAAGTATTTTTTCCGTAAATGGGCTTGCCAATTCAAGATTTATAAGGCGGAACAAGTAGTCGGGAACATTTTGCTTGAGTAGCGGAGCAATCTCGAAAAAATCTTTTCCGGTATGATAAATCGAAATCAGCAGTACCGGTTTGTCTCTCTTTATTGTCTCTAAAGCCCCTCTGATAACACCATATTCAGCACCTTCTACATCCATTTTTATCAGCCCTACTTTCTTGTCTTTACACTCATTGTCGATGGTCGAAATCTGAATGCGCTTTTTCTTGGTACGGCTATTCGAAACAGCACTGTTGATAGAGCTTCCCGATAGTTTTTCGGGGTCGATGTAAATGTCCACTTCCTCTTCTTTTTCGCCCAACCCTTTTTCAACAACGATGATTTTATCCGTACTGTTTTTCTTTACCGTTTCGGTCAGTTGCTTCGCATTCTCGCTTACAGGCTCGAAGGCGTATATGAGATCCGGAGCATAGTTTCGCTGAAGAAAAATAGACGTGTCGCCCAGATATGCGCCCACATCAAGAAACGTTTTACCGCTGATGTATTCTTTTACATATTCGGGTAGATATTTCAGTCCATACTCGTGGATATAGGTGTGCTCCTCGAATGTGTTTTCCGGAAGATAATATTTATTTCCATTCAGCGATAGCGCATATCCGTCTCCTTCTCGCGATACATTCTTGTTCAATGCCTCAACCTCTTTTCTCATCGCCAATTGTTCGCCATTGAGCGAAAAGAGATTGTACCCCTGAATGATTGATTTCAGACGGTTGTCTACAAAGTTGAGAACGGTAGCTTCATCTTCCTTCGGAAAATATTCTTCTGTGTCGAGCGCAAATGTGTTGTGAAGATAATACTCGAAAAAGTTGACGGCAAAGGGATGCAGTGAAGCAAGATTGACATCGTTTTTTCCCCTTTTCTTCTTCGCTTTGTTTTGCAAATATACAGAATAGAAGGGATTGAACGGACCAAAAACAATGTTTCTCAACCACAGGGGGAACGATAATTTTATATTGTTCAGCTTCATTCCGCCGGTCAGTTCCTGTTGCCCGATCTCTTGTTTGTCTCGTATCAGTTGTCCTATTCGGCGAGTGATGTATGCGTTATCTATCAGCATTTAAGTTTCTTTTTGTTCTTCTATGCAAATGTATGAACTTTGACCGACTTAACATTATATTGCAGCTGCAAAATAAAGCATTGCAATCTTTCTATCAAACTGTGTTTCTATGCAATAAAGCAATCGTAGATATGCTATCTTTTTATTATCTTTGCATCCTGCTTTTTATCGGAGCAGATAGTCTATTTAAAACTGAAAGAAAACATAAATGAATAAAATCCGAAATTTTTGTATTATCGCCCACATCGATCATGGCAAGAGTACTTTGGCCGACAGACTGTTGGAGTATACCAAAACAGTGGATGCACGAGATTTGCAGGCACAAGTGCTTGATAATATGGATCTGGAGCGCGAACGTGGTATCACGATCAAGAGCCATGCCATACAGATGGAATATGAAAATAATGGACAGAAATATACGCTCAATCTGATAGATACTCCGGGACACGTTGACTTCTCGTACGAGGTGTCGCGCTCCATTGCCGCGTGCGAAGGCGCATTGCTGATTGTTGACGCAGCTCAGGGGATTCAGGCGCAGACGATATCCAATCTGTATATGGCTATCGAGAATGATTTGGAGATTATTCCCATTCTGAATAAAATAGACCTGCCGAGTGCAATGCCCGACGAAGTGGAAGATCAGATCGTGGAACTGCTTGGCTGTAAGCGAGACGAGATAATTCGCGCAAGCGGAAAAACCGGTCAGGGAGTGTATGACATATTGGATGCTATTGTGGACAGAGTACCCGCACCGAAGGGCGATCAGGAAGCTCCATTGCAGGCATTGATTTTCGACTCGGTGTTCAATTCGTTTCGTGGAATTATAGCATATTTCAAAATCGTAAATGGTTCGATAAAAAAAGGCGACCGCGTAAAATTTTTCAATACAGGTAAAGAATACGACGCCGATGAAATAGGTATATTGAAACTCGATATGTCGGCACGCAACGAAGTGAGATGCGGAGACGTGGGATATATAATATCGGGAATCAAAACCTCGAAAGAGGTGAAAGTAGGGGATACGATAACCCATGTGAAGAACCCTTGCGACGAAGCAATTGATGGATTTGAAGAAGTGAAGCCGATGGTTTTTGCCGGAGTATATCCTATCGAAAGTGAAGACTTTGAAGACTTACGTGCTTCGCTCGAAAAATTGCAATTGAATGATGCCTCGTTGACTTTCCAGCCCGAATCGTCGGTTGCTCTCGGTTTCGGTTTCCGTTGCGGATTCCTCGGACTATTGCACATGGAGATCATTCAGGAACGTCTCGAACGAGAGTTCAATATGGATGTGATAACTACCGTTCCCAATGTGTCTTATCTTATACATGACAAAAAAGGCAACGTGAAAGAGGTACATAATCCGGCAGGATTGCCCGACCAAACATTGATCGAGTATATCGAAGAACCATATATACGTGCATCCGTGATTACCAATACGGCGTATATAGGTGCGATAATGACATTGTGTTTGGGCAAAAGAGGAATACTTCTCAAACAAGAATATATATCGGGCGACCGCATCGAGATAACATACGACATTCCGTTGGCAGAGATCGTGATCGACTTCTACGACAAACTGAAAAGTATATCGAAAGGTTATGCTTCGTTCGATTATCATATGAACGACTACCGCGAATCGAGACTCGTGAAATTAGATATCCTGTTGAACGGCGAGTCGGTAGACGCCTTGTCTACGCTGACGCATGTCGACAATGCCGTAACATTCGGGCGTCGCATGTGCGAAAAGTTGAAAGAACTGATCCCGCGTCAGCAATTCGATATTGCCATACAAGCCGCCATTGGAGCAAAGATTGTGTCGCGCGAAACGATAAAGGCAGTGCGTAAAGATGTAACGGCAAAGTGTTACGGAGGAGATATATCGCGTAAACGTAAGTTGCTCGAAAAACAAAAAGAAGGTAAGAAACGTATGAAGCAGGTGGGTAATGTTGAAGTTCCGCAAAAAGCCTTCCTTGCTGTACTTAAGCTCGACTAAGCAAAGATGGAATATAAAGAAATCAGAACAGATGAGTTTGATGTGATCGGCATTGCTGTGCGAACAACAAATGCTGATAATCGGTCTCAGAAAGATATAGGTGAATTGTGGGCGCGTTTTTTTTGCGAAGACGTTAAAGGGCAGATTGCGTCGCGCTTGTCAGACGATGTATATTGTATCTATACCGACTATGAGAGCAACTTTATGGGAGCATATACTACCATACTCGGATATAAAGTGCCGCATAACACCCCCGTGCCCGAAGGGCTGGTGCAGAAGACTGTGCCTGCGCAAAAATATCACGAATATCAATCGGAAGGAAAAATACCCGAATGTGTTGCCCGTACATGGGTTTACATTTGGCTAAAACCCGATAACGAAAGAAACTATTTGTGCGATTTTGATGTTTATGATTCCTCTATCGAGGATCAGAACAATTCGGTAGTGAGAACGTATCTGAGTGTAAAATAAGACAGTATTCCGGTAAAGAATTTAAGGTTATGGCAAAGTTTGAAGAAATTGATATAAAGGATTTCGAATTGAATCCTTTCGAGTTGAAAACCAAATGGATGTTGATATCGGCAGCCAAAGAAGATGGTACTGTGAACACAATGACTGCCAGCTGGGGTGGTTTCGGCGTGTTGTGGAACAAAAATGTTGCATTTGTCGTTATTCGTCCGCAGCGTTACACAAAAGAATTTGTGGATAACGCCTCTTCATTTTCGATGACTTTCTTCGGAAAAGAGCATCTGAAAACTTTAAGCTACTTAGGTAAAACGTCGGGGCGCGATGAAGATAAAATCGCCAAATCGGGGTTGACACTTATCAAAGAAGACGGAGTTCCTTTCTTCGAAGAAGCAGAATATACTATTATCGCAAACAAACTATACGCCCAACCGATGGGTGAAAAATTCTTTATAGATAAGAAACCGGCAACGGACTGGTATCCCGAAAAAGATTTTCATGTTTTATATTTTGCCGAAATATCAAAGATATTGGTGAAAAAGAACTAAATGAATTAACTATTACTATATTTACATCAATCTATAATATAAATTATTCTACACGGATTTTATAAGAAATGAGAAAATGGCGCACTGAAGACTCTGTTGAGTTATACAATATCTCTGGTTGGGGTATTGGTTTTTTTTCGGTGAACGAAAAAGGTAATGTAACCGTCTCTCCTCGTAAAGACGGATGCTCGGTTGATCTGAAAGAGTTGATGGACGAATTGCAATTGAGGGATATCGAAGCCCCTGTTTTGTTGCGTTTCCCAGATATTCTCGATAGTCGTATCGAAAAAATATCGACGTGCTTCAAAAAGGCAGCCGAAGAATATGAGTATAAAGCTCAGAACCATATAATTTACCCGATAAAGGTAAATCAGATGCGTCCCGTAGTGGAAGAATTGGTGAGTCATGGCAAGAAATTCAATATCGGTCTTGAGGCGGGTTCTAAGCCCGAACT
>CALNCC010000141.1 GCA_937875275.1 uncultured Dysgonomonas sp.
TTTGTACAGAAAGCCGTTGACTCTGAGCGAGACGTTATTCCGGTCTATTTTGACGGGAAAAATTCAAATTTCTTTTATAGATTTGCAAATGTGAGGAAACGTTTGGGCATCAAGTTTAATATCGAATCGGTTTTGCTTCCTGATGAAATGTTTAAGAACAGAGGCAAAACTTTCAAGATAGTTTTCGGAGAGCCTATACCCTACACCACATTCAATGAGTCGAAATCTGCAAAGCAGTGGGCAGCTCAGGTAAGGGAAACCGTTTATAATATGTCGAAGAAACAAAAGTGAATTATCATGGAAACAGTTATAGCTCCTATAAAGAAAGAGGTGTTGAGAGAAGAGTTGACGAAAGATAAATTTCTTCGAAAAACAAATCGTGCTGAGAATGAGATATACATAATTACTCATCATAATTCTCCGAATGTGATGAAAGAGATCGGGCGTTTGCGTGAGATCGCTTTTCGTTTCTATGGAGGAGGAACCGGCAAAGAAATAGACATTGATGAATATGACACGATGGATAACCCATACAAGCAGCTTATAGTATGGAATCCTGAGGCGGAAGAAATTATCGGAGGCTATCGCTTTATCTGTGGTTCGGATATCACCTTCGATGAAAAAGGAGAACCCTATTTGGCGACATCGCACTTGTTCAATTTCTCGGAACGTTTTATCGACGAGTACATGCCTTACACATTCGAACTTGGACGTTCGTTCGTAACACTCGAATATCAGTCTACACGTGCGGGATCGAGAGGTATTTTTGCGTTAGATAATCTGTGGGACGGACTGGGTGCATTGTGTGTTGCCGACCCATCGATGAAATATTTTTTCGGTAAGGTTACGATGTATGACACATACAATGCCGAAGCCCGTGATATGATTCTTTATTTTCTGAATAAATATTTCCCTGATCCCGAAAAACTGATTTGGCCGAAACAGGCATTGCAAATAGGAACAGACAAAGAGACATTGAAAAGTTTGTTTCGTGGAGGAGATTTCAAATCGGACTACAAAATACTTAATAATGCTGTTCGCAAATTAGGATTGAATATTCCGCCGTTGGTAAATGCATACATGGGACTGTCTCCACAAATGAAAGTCTTTGGTACAGCTGTGAATGATACGTTCGGAAACGTAGAAGAGACAGGAATCCTGATCAGTATGGATGAAATATTGGAAGAGAAGAAGAAACGTCATATAGAGTCCTATTTACGAGACAGACCATCGAAACGTTTCTTGAAGCGTCTGCGTCAGGTTGTGAATTGGAATACGTCTTCTTCAAAGAGTTCGAAATCGACTAAAAATAAGAAGAAATGAAAAAGACAGGAATGTATTATCAATCACCAATTGGCTTAATCTGGTTAGAGGAAGATAATGGCTGTGTATCCGCTTTGCGTTTTGCCAACGAGCGATTAGAGAATGAATCGGATACTCCGCTATTGAAGGAATGTGAAAAACAACTCTCCGAATATTTTGCGGGAAAACGTAAAGATTTTGATCTGCCGCTTGCTCAATCGGGAACAAGCTTTCAAGAACAGGCATGGGAGTATATGGCGAATATTCCTTACGGGAAGACCGTAAGCTACAAAGAGGAATCGGTGGCGATAGGTAAGCCGAAAGCATGCCGTGCGGTCGGCTCTGCCAATGGCAAAAACAATATAGCGATCATTGTTCCATGTCATCGAGTAATAGCTTCGGACGGTTCGCTGGGAGGATATGCGTATGGTATCGAAATAAAAAAGAAATTGCTCGCCTTAGAGCAAAAATATAAATGAACCACTTATCGGAATATAATATAATCCTTGCATCTAACTCTCCGCGACGGAAAGAATTGCTTGCCGGATTAGACGTTCAATTTGAGATTAAAGTGCTGTCTGATATAGACGAATCTTTTCCTACGGAAATGCCCAAGAAAGATGTCGCAACCTATATTGCGACCAAGAAAGCGAATGCGTATCAGTTAAGTAGTGAAAAGGATTTGCTGATTACGGCAGATACGGTCGTTCTGCTCGATAATGAGATCTACGGCAAGCCTGCCGACCTGGAAGATGCCAAACGCATGCTGCGTAATCTGTCGGGGAAAACGCATGAAGTCATAACAGGTGTATGCCTGACTACGCAGAAAAAGCAACACAGTTTCAGTGTATCATCACAAGTCCGCTTTGCCGTGCTTGACGAAGCGGAGATAGAACATTATGTGGAGAAATACCGCCCCTTAGACAAGGCCGGAGCGTATGGCATACAGGAGTGGATAGGCTATATTGCTGTTGAATATATTTCCGGCTCATACTTCAATATCATGGGACTGCCCGTTCAACGGCTATATCAAGAATTGAAGAAATTCTGATATGTTACGCATCCAACGATATTGTGCTTACTTTTTCTGTTTTTTGTTGTCTATAATTTCCGAATCGTGTAGTTTTACCGATTTTGATTTCTTTCGCAATTTTAGATTCAAAGTTTCAACTAACAGCGAGAATGCTATCGCGAAATAGATATATCCCTTAGGAATTTCTCCAACTTCACTGTCTAATATTCTCAGGTGGGACAGGTGCGCCGACTCAACAAGTAACATGACTCCGATGAGAATGAGGAACGAAAGTGCCAACATCTGTATTGTAGGGTGTTGATTGACAAATTTGCTGACCGGGTTGGAGAATAGCATCATAACAAGAACCGCTATCACAACAGCGCAGACCATTATAGTCATGGCACCCATATAACCAAATTCGCTAAAACTGACCATCCCTACGGCTGTGAGGACACTGTCGAACGAAAAGACGACATCCAATAATACTATTTGCGTGATGATACCCCAAAAGTTGGCGTGTTTTGCTTTTATCTCAGTCGATTCGTTTACGCCCTCCAACTTGTGATGTATTTCGGTTACACTTTTATAGAGAAGGAATAAACCTCCCAAGAGGATAATAATACTCTGACCGCTGACCGAAAAGCTCAGTGTTTCCGACTCAAAACCGAATATCGGTTTGGTCAGTTGCATAAGCCACGAAATGCAGAACAGTAGCGCGATGCGGAAAAGCATGGCGAGCAACAGTCCCGTTGTACGAGCTTTGGCTTGCTGGTCGAGAGGTAGTTTCGATGACATTATAGACAGAAAGACAATGTTATCTATTCCCAATACAATTTCGAGGAAAGCCAACGTAAGTAAAGCTAACCACGCCTTGAGGCTTATGAATACTTCTAAAAATTCCATTCTTTATATTTTCCCACAAAATTAAATAAAAAGCAATGAATAAAGATGTTTTAACTTTATTTTTCGGGGCATGGTTCGATTTGGGAAATAAACATGTAAATTTGATGCTTTGTTTGTAGAATTAAAATATTACAAATCAATATATGAGTATTAAACAACCATTGATATTTATTACAAACGATGATGGTTATCAGGCAAAAGGCATTCAGATGCTGATAGAAGCAGTAAGATCATTGGGCGAAATTGTAGTAGTTGCTCCCGACGGACCACGTTCGGGTATGTCGAGTGCCATTACATCACTGCAACCATTGCGTGTATCCAAAATCAAAGAAACCGAAAATCTGAAAATATATTCGTGCACAGGTACACCTGTCGATTGTGTCAAGTTGGGCTTGAGCGAGTTTGTAGATCGTAAACCCGACGTGTTGATTTCCGGCATTAATCATGGAGTGAACTCTGCGGTGAGTGTACTATATTCGGGGACGATGGGAGCAGCTATGGAAGGTTGTCTTTTCAAGGTCGCATCAATCGGCTTCTCGTTAGACGACCATTCGGCGGATGCCGACTTCAGCGCATGCCGAAAGGTTGTGCATACCATGACCCGAAAAGTAATAAAAGAAGGACTGCCTGTCGGCACTTGCCTGAATGTGAATATACCGAAAGAATATAAAGGTGTACGCCTGGCTCGTCAGGCTAAAGGACAATGGGTGGAAGAATATACAAAATCGAAAGATGGAGCAGGAAAGGATATCTATTGGCTGACAGGGCATTTCGAAAATGACGAACCCCAAGACCCTTCTACCGACGAATGGGCGATAGACAACGGATACATATCAGTTGTTCCCACAAAGATAGATAT
Organism: uncultured Dysgonomonas sp.; assembly: GCA_937875275.1. Taxonomy (GTDB): domain Bacteria; phylum Bacteroidota; class Bacteroidia; order Bacteroidales; family Dysgonomonadaceae; genus Dysgonomonas. The sequence continues at coordinate 4,080 of CALNCC010000141.1, forward strand.
GACTGATCATAATTATATCTCGGAAAAGCGGGATTGGGAAAATCTGATTTAATATGAAATATTTTATTGTTGCCGGAGAGGCATCGGGCGATTTGCATGCATCTAACCTGATGAAGGCATTGAAAGAAGAAGATCCTGCTGCCGAATTTGCATTTTTTGGTGGAGATTTGATGTTGGCTCAAGGCGGACGATTGATAAAACATTATCGCGAATTGGCTTTTATGGGATTTATTCCGGTATTGCTCAATCTGAGGACGATACTGAAGAATATGAAGATATGCCAAAAAGAGATTCTGAATTTTAACCCCGACAGGTTGATACTTGTCGACTATCCCGGATTTAATCTCAAAATAGCAAAGTACGTTCATACACATACCGATATACCTGTATATTATTATATATCGCCCAAAGTGTGGGCTTGGAAGGAATATCGGGTAAAGTCGTTCAAAAAATATGTCGACCGCATGTTCTGCATATTGCCTTTCGAAGTAGATTTTTTCAAAAAGCACAACTACAAGGTTGAATATGTTGGCAATCCGACAGTAGATGCTGTGGCAGACTATTTTGACAAAAACGCATCGGACACCAAAGAACTTTTTTATAAAGAGAACAATCTTGACTGCAAACCAATAGTTGCTTTGCTTGCCGGAAGCAGAAGGCAAGAAATAAAGGACAACTTGCCTCACATGTTAGAGTCTATAAAAAAATACGATGACTATCAGTTTGTGATAGCCGGCGCGCCGGGAATAGAAACGGATTATTATCAACAATATATAAGTGCCTATTCGTGCCGAGTTGTGTTCGGACAAACATACCGATTGTTGCGTTATGCCGATTTGGCACTGGTTACGTCGGGAACTGCTACTTTGGAAACTGCGCTGTTTCGAGTACCTCAGGTTGTTTGTTATAAAACCCCAATACCGCAAATCGTATATTGGGTATTCAAAAACGTTCTGCATACCAAATACATCTCCCTCGTGAATCTGATAGCCGATAAGGAGATTGTGCAAGAGTTGTTCTCGAAATTTTTCTCTGTTGAGGCAATCAGAAAAGAAGTTGATCGGCTGTTGAATGATGAGTCTTATAAAGCAAAAATGATTGAAGGTTATGATAAAGTAATCTCCATACTTGGTCAGCCCGGAGCGTCGTCTTGTGCCGCAAAGAAAATGTTGGATAAATAATTGACAGTAGAGAACGGACAAAAAGGCGCAGGAGAAATCGGCAAAAAAGGACGTATCCATTGTTGTATTTACACCTCTGTTTCAATTATAGTTAGGGTGGTTTCGGTGGCTTAGTTCCGCAGATGAATTTTTAAAACAAAAAAGAGAAAGCAATAAGACGCCAAAAGTTTTATGATAAAGAAAACTTTTCTTACCTTTGCGCCGTCTTGTGGCTTTTTTTGAAAAGTAATGGGTAAATATAGTTTATATAAAGTTCCTTTAAGGTCTCTACCGGAAGGTAAGAGCCTGTTTGATTATCAACTTGATGACAAATACTTTGCTTTGTTGGATGATGGTTCGGCAGAGATAAAGAAAGGAAGTGTGAGCGTAGAGTTGGTTTTGAAAAAAGCCAATAATATATTCGAACTGAATTTTACGATTCATGGCGAAGTGAAAGTTCCGTGCGACAGATGCTTAGACAATATTAGCATGGATGTTGACACTGAAAATCGCTTGATTGTAAAATATGGACAAGAGTACTCGGAAGAAAGCGATGAGATAGTTGTTATTCCGGAAGAAGACGGGGAAATCAATATCGCATGGTTCTTATACGAATTCATTTTATTGAGTATCCCAATGAAACGTGTTCACGCTCCGGGAGAATGCAACAAGACAATGTCTTCTAAATTGAAGAAATATAAGGCGACATCCCCTTCTGAAGATGATGACGATGACTCGGAAGATGATGACTTAGCTGATGACTCGGCGGGCAGTGACGACTCTGGAGATTCGAGATGGGATACGCTGAAAGGTCTGAAGTTTGAAGACGAATAAAAAAATGTGATATTATAACGCAGATAAATTAAGTATACAACAAATTAAAATTATAAATAGAAATGGCACATCCGAAACGAAAACAGTCGAAATCAAGAACAGCTAAGAGAAGAACTCACGACAACGCAGTAACTCCAACATTAGCGGTATGTTCAAACTGTGGTTCATGGCACGTTTTCCATACAGTATGCTCCGAATGCGGATACTATCGTGGAAAGCTCGCTATCGAAAAAGAAGCGGCAGTTTAATCTCTTGAATGAGAATATTAGCCCTAATCAGTTAGGGCATTTTTTTTTAATAACAAGAAAATAAAAAATAATGATTCGAGCCGCTATTACAGGTTTGGGAGCTTATGTTCCTGAAGATATAATCACAAACGAAGATTTGTCTAAATTGGTAGATACGTCGGATGAGTGGATTATGTCCCGTGTCGGAATCAAGGAAAGACATGTTCTGAAAGGAGAAGGACAAGGTGTTTCTGTGATGGGGATAAAGGCAGTAGAAAAATTGCTGCAAAACACAAAGGTAAACCCTGAAGAGATTGAGGTTGTTATATTTGCGACTACAACTCCGGACTATGGTTTCCCTGCGTCGGCAGTTCTTGTTGCTCATGCGTGTGGATTGAAAAATGCATTTGCATTTGACATTCAGGCTGCATGCGCCGGATTTTTGTGTGCATTAGAATCGGCATCTAATTTCATCAGATCGGGCAAATACAAAAAAGCTATTGTTATCGGAGGCGACAAAATGACTTCTATAACAGATTATTCTGATCGTACTACATGTCCACTTTTCGGAGACGCTGTTGGCGCAGTCTTAGTAGAGGCGACGACCGAAGAGGTGGGAATAATGGACGCTGAATTGCATTCTGATGGTATAGGATTTCCCCATCTGCATATGCTTGGTGGTGGATCAGCTTATCCGTCATCTGCCGAAACAATAGAAAAGAAGATGCACTATGTGTATCAAGAAGGGCAGGCTGTATATAAGCATGCCGTAAAAAATATGTCGGATGTTTCAGTAAGTATTATGGAACGCAACAATCTGACAAAAGATGATGTAAACTGGTTTATTGCTCATCAGGCAAACTTGAGAATTATAGATGCAGTAGCTCGCCGAATGGGTGTTACCACCGATAAGGTTGTGATCAACATCGAAAAATATGGTAACACAAGTGCAGGTACAATTCCTTTGGCGTTGTACGAATTAGTTCCTAAATTGAAAAAAGGAGATAATGTTATTCTAACTGCATTTGGAGCCGGATTTATTTGGGGATCTATCTATATCAAGTGGGCTTATTGATAGTCTAAGATAAATTTGACAATAACACAACAAAGGCTGCCTCGTTCGCGAAGGCAGCCTTTGTTCTATTTACTCACATGAACCGATGAATTTATTTCTATCGGTTTTTTGTCTTTTATGCCTAACCTTTTATTTACGGAAATAGGGTAACGTGTATGGTTTACGATATTCGTACCAATACAAGTGGTTGTTTTCCGCCTCCGCGTCATTGTTGAAAGTCAATGTAGCCGGATCCCATTTCACCGGGCGACCAAGTTCGGTTGCTATATTGGCAAGGCAACAAAGTGTGTTGGTGCTGCATCCTATTTCGACCGAAGCCCTTGGTTTGCGACGCGAGCGCACGCAGTCGATAAAGTTCTGCATGTGTGGCGAACTTACCTCATATTCTCCTGCTTTTACTTCTTTGTTCTGAATGTCTTTCAAGGTGTTTGGGTCAGACGCCTCTATGTATCCTCTGGCAACTTTTATCCAGCCTTTGTCTCCGATGAATTGGATACCTTGCCCGTTTTCGCCATCTCTGTATGGCTGTTCGGTCATAACAATGCCGTTTGCATATTTCATCGTGGTGTATTCCGTACCCAGATAACCTTTCGGAATATATTCGACCGGACCCGACCCATCCATGCCGATTGCGGCTTGCGCTATGTCGAACATATGTGCACCCCAATCTCCGGTGTATCCGTTACCTGTTTCTCTAAACCATCGCCACTCAGCCCAGAAATTCTCGTTCTGCTCCGGATCGAGAGATATCTGAGGACAAAGTTTCGAGTTGTAATGTACCTTAGGATCGCTCAATGGACCTAACCACAAATTGAAATTTAGATTGTTGGGCACTTGCTCCGCAGGCAGGTCGAACGGTCTTGGCGGCTCTCCCACTTTCGCATATATTTTCTCTATATGCCCGATAGTACCCGACTGCACCATCTTGATTGCAGCAACAAATTCCTTGCCCGAGCGTTGCTGACTCCCAACCTGAAGCACGCGCCTATTTGTTCTCACGGCTTCCTGTATAGCCAATCCTTCGGTAATAGTGTATGCGAGTGGCTTTTGGCAATACACATCCTTGCCTGCCATACATGCATGGATAGAGTTGAGCGCGTGCCAATGATCGGGTGTCGCTATCGACACAGCATCAATATCTTTGCGATTAAGCATTTCTTCATAAGACTCATATGAATCGCATCTGACAGGCATATTCTTTGAGGCTTGCCACGATTCTACTCTCTTTTTGAACCTAAGTGTTTTTATAGAATCTACGTCGCATCCGGCAACGACTTGTACACCGGGGCATTGCGAGAAACTCCAAAAGTCATGTACTCCTTGCTGTCCGAGTCCGATGAATCCGACAACTACACGGTCGCTGGGCGGAATCCCTTTACCGGCAAGAATCCAGTTAGGAAGAATCGTCAGTCCGGCTATTCCTAATGCCGATTTGCGGAGAAAGTCTCTGCGTGAAAGGTCGCTTTTTTTCATGATAGTGTTTTATTTAGGTATTATTGGTAATCTTGATCGAATCCTAAAAATATGTAATTATTTTTACTTGACAAATAAAATATACACTGATAATCAGATATAAATAATATACCGTAGGATAGGCAGAATCGTTGTTTTTCTATAAAAAAGCAACCCTATTACAGCAATGAAGCCCTATTTGTATTAAATTTGGAGGCTATTTCGGAAGGAATAGTTTTTTTATTTCAGGCAAACCTATAAAAAACGAAGATGAAAACAATTATAATATTAGGTGATGGCATGGCCGATGAGCCAATAGCAGCATTGGGAGGTAAAACTCCGCTTCAGGCAGCGAACAAACCATATATAGATTTGCTTGCCGCAAAAGGGAAGAGCGGCGAATTGGACACGATTCCAGCGGGATTTAAACCCGGAAGCGAGATTGCCAATCTGTCTGTGTTGGGGTATGATGTACCGAAGGTGTTTGAAGGTCGAGGATCGTTAGAGGCTGCAAGTATGGGTGTAGACATCTTGCCGGGAGAGATGGCTATGCGTTGCAATCTGATAACCATCGAGGATGGGAAGATAAAGAACCATTCCGCAGGACATATTTCGAACGAAGAAGCGGATGTATTGATTAAATTTCTTGACGAAAAATTGAATGATGATAAGGTCAGTTTCTATTCGGGAGTTTCTTATCGTCATCTGTTGAAGCTAAAGGGCGGGAACAAAAATATTGATTGCGTAGCACCTCACGACGAGTTAGGAACTTCGTTTTCTACTGTAATGATAAAGCCATTAGAAAGCGAAGCTAAAGAAACGGCAGACTATCTGAACGAATTGATCCTAAAATCTCAGAATTTGTTGAAGGATCATCCTGTAAACAAGAAACGCATTGCGGAGGGAAAAGATCCAGCCAATAGCATCTGGCCATGGTCGCCGGGCTACAGACCCGAAATGCAGACCTTGAACGAACTGTTCGGAATACAAAGTGGATCAGTAATATCGGCTGTCGATCTGATTATGGGTATCGGCGTTTATGCCGGACTCAAGCCAATACACGTAGAAGGTGCGACGGGGCTTTATGACACGAACTATGAAGGGAAGGCACAGGCTGCCATAGAGGCGTTGAAGAATGATGATTTTGTGTATTTGCATATCGAGGCAAGCGATGAAGCAGGGCACGAAGGAGACGTAGGCTTGAAGGTGAAAACAATCGAAGATCTCGACTCTCGTGTAGTTAAACCCGTGTATGAGGCTCTGAAAGATTGGGATGAGCCGGTAACGATTGCCGTGCTACCCGACCATCCTACCCCATGTGCTATACGTACACATACTAATAAACCGATACCATTTCTTATATATCGCACCAACGGAGAGTGTGATGATGTGCAGGTGTATGATGAAACAGAATCGCCGAAGGGGGGATATGGATTTCTAAAAGGACGCGAGTTTATGGAAACTCTTTTTAGCAAAAAATGATAATATACAGATATTTAAACGAATGAGCTGAAGCCTGTTTCCGTTGTCGGATTACAGGCTTTTATTTTTAGGTAACGATCTTTTTCGAGACTGATATTAACCCCTATATTTTTTCGTGTAAGAGCAAAAATCATTGTATCTTTGCATCTCTAAAATACAACATTATACCTAACAATATGACCGAGCCTTTAAAGCATGAATGTGGTATCGCTCTGATACGTCTGTTGAAACCACTCGAATATTATCATCAGAAGTATGGAACATGGCAATATGGATTGAATAAGCTATACTTGCTGATGGAAAAACAACACAACAGAGGACAAGAAGGAGCCGGGCTTGCCGTTGTGAAAATAGATACGCCTCCGGGGCGTGAATTTGTTTTCAGGGAAAGGGCTTTGGGTTCGAATGCCATTTCTGAAATTTTCGGAAGCGTTCACCAAAATTACACAAAAGTGCCGGACGAATTGTTGCAGGACCCTAAGTATGCAGCAGAGAATCTACCATTTGCAGGGGAATTGTTCCTCGGGCACTTGAGATATAGCACGACAGGCAAAGAAGGAGTTTCGTATGTTCATCCACTATTGAGACGGAACAACTGGAAGTCGAGAAATCTGGCTCTTGCCGGAAACTTCAACCTGACCAATGTAGATGAAATTTTCGATATACTATTGCAGCAAGGACAGCATCCGCGCGACTATGCAGATACGTTTGTTATGCTCGAATTGTTGGGACATGCACTGGATAGAGAAGTACAATATCAGTTCGATAAATACGGAAAAGACACCGGTGTAAAAGGAGACAAACTGAACAACCAAATAGAAGAAAACCTTGATATCCATTTCATGCTGAACAGAGCATCGAAGAAATGGGACGGAGGCTTCGTGCTTGGCGGACTGATTGGCTGTGGAGACGCATTCGCCTATCGTGATCCGTGGGGTATACGTCCTGCATTCTATTACAAAGACGATGAAATAGTGGTTGTTGCATCGGAGCGTCCGGTTATACAGACTGCCTTCAATCTCGATGTTGAAGACATTCAGGAATTAGAACCCGGGCAAGCCATTATCGTGAAGAAAAACGGAGACGTTAGATTCTCTCAAATACAGGAGAAGAAAGAAAAGCTAACGCCATGCTCTTTCGAACGCATCTATTTCTCACGCGGATCGGATACCGATATATACAAAGAGCGCAAAGAATTGGGGGCACTACTCGTTCCCCGTATATTGAAATCGATAGATTCGGATATACGAAACACTGTATTCTCATTTATTCCTAATACCGCAGAAGTAGCCTTCTTCGGTTTGGCTGAAGCTCTCCACAATCACCTAAACTCGGTGAAGTTGCGTAAGATTCAGGAAATAGGAGAAAAACGTATAACGAGTGAAGAACTGGACAGAATATTGTCGATGAGGGTTCGCACCGAGAAGGTCGTTATCAAAGACATCAAGCTCAGAACATTTATAGCACAAGATAAAAGTCGCGACGATTTGGCGGCTCACGTTTACGATGTTACTTACGAGTCTATCCATCCATACCAAGACAATCTTGTAGTGATAGATGACAGTATAGTGAGAGGAACAACGCTGAAACAGAGTATCATAAAAATGTTGGATCGCATCCATCCTAAGAAAATAGTAGTTGTATCTTCGTCGCCCCAAATACGCTACCCCGATTGTTATGGCATAGATATGTCTCGCATGAGTGAGTTTGCAGCCTTCCGTGCAGCAATAGAGTTGCTCAACGAAAGAGGAATGTCTCATGTAATCGAAGATGTGTATAACAAGTCTGTAGCGCAAAGCGGAAAGCCGAAAGAAGAGATAGTGAACTATGTGAAAGAAATATATGCACCGTTCACCGATGAAGAAATTTCGAAAAAGATGGCAGAGATGCTTACTCCGGAAGGCACGAACGCAGAGGTAGAGCTTGTCTTCCAAACCATAGAAGATTTGCACAAAGCATGTCCGAACAATAGTGGAGACTGGTACTTCTCGGGAAATTACCCTACACCCGGTGGAAACAGAATGGTAAACACTGCTTTTATTAATTATAAAGAAGGGCGGGACAAGAGGTCGTACTAAACCATTAGCCAATGGATTTCAGGACTCAGATAGACATTGTACGGCAGGGAGCTGAAATATCTCACAAAGACAAAATTGTGATGATGGGATCTTGCTTTGCAGAAAATGTTGGGCAAAAACTGATTCAGAATAAATTTGATGTCAACCTCAATCCTTTTGGCATTCTATACAATCCGGTGTCGGTAGCACAATCTATCGACATACTGCTCGAAGAAAAGAAGTTTGAGGAATCTGACATTTTTTTTGACAAGGGGGTATATCACAGCTTTCATCATCATAGCAAGTTCTCCGATTCGGATAAAGATAGATTTCTTGATAATATAAATGCGTCGATTGACCAATCCGGCGACTTCCTGAAAGAAGCATCATATTTGCTCGTAACTTTTGGCACAGCATATGTGTATGAATGCAAGAAGACCGAGAAAGTGGTAAGCAATTGCCACAAAGTTCCCGCATCCGAATTTGAACGGTATCGCTTGAATGTGGCGAACATCGTAACTCTGTGGGAAGATACCATCCACAAGTTGCATGCAGCCAATCCCAATCTGACCATCCTATTCACAGTTAGCCCGATACGTCATTTGAGAGACGGATTGCACGACAATCAGTTGAGCAAATCGACATTGCTGTTGGCGATAGACGAATTGTGCCGCAAATTCTCGTTTACCGGATATTTCCCTTCTTATGAGATTTTGATGGACGATCTGCGCGATTATCGTTTCTACGATGAAGATATGGTTCATCCGAGCCATATTGCCATAAATTATATTTGGGAAGTGTTTGCGCAGACACATTTTTCGGAGGGCACACAAGGAATTAATAAAGAGTGGGGTAAAATATCTCAGGCACTACAGCACAGACCATTTAATACAGAGACCGAAGAGCATAAACATTTTTTAAAGCAAACATTGTTAAAACTTGAATCCTTCCACAATAAATATCCATACATTTACTGTGATAACGAAATATCCTCGCTGAAGGACCTTATTTCTTGAAAGTATATCAAAATGAATTATCCTGTAAAGCAAATAGCCAATATATTGGGTGTTAAAGACTCCGATCTGCATGATGCTGAGATAAATATGCTGCTGACCGATAGTCGTCAACTTTTCAGAGCAAAAGATACATTGTTTTTTGCTTTGATCACAAAAACGAATGATGCGCATAAATTTGTCGAGGAATTATATCTGCGAGGAGTACGTAATTTTGTTGTTTCGAGAACATTACCCGAATGGGATAAATTCAAAAACACAAACTTCTTTCACGTAAAGAATACACTATCGGCATTGCAAAAAGTAGCGACCTATCATCGCCGACAGTTCGACATTCCGGTAATCGGTATAACCGGCAGTAACGGAAAAACGGTCGTGAAAGAATGGCTTTATCAGATCCTTAGTCCCGATTTCAACATAGCACATTCGCCACGCAGCTATAATTCACAGATAGGAGTTCCCCTATCGGTATGGCAAATGAACGAGAAAACACAACTGGGCATCTTCGAAGCCGGTATCTCTTTGCCGGAAGAAATGTCCAAGCTGGAGGCTGTGATACATCCCACTATCGGGATATTTACGAATATAGGACGGGCACATCAGGAGGGTTTTGAGTCCATGAAGCAGAAATGCTTGGAGAAATTAGACCTGTTTATCCATTGCGATGTTATAATCTGCGAAGAAGAAAATAAATTGCTTGAAGAATGTATGGAGATAGCCTGTTTGTCGCAAAAACGACTCACATGGTCTCGCAATGGAGCGTTCGACAGCCCTATACAAATACACAAAATAGAGAAACTGACATCCTTCTCTCTGATACACCTTTCGGTGTTGGGATATGATGCCCATATGCAAATACCTTTTGTTGACGATGCGTCTATCGAGAATGCAATGCATGTTATTGCTGCTGCGGTATACCTGCGTGTTCCGATACGTGTTATAACCGATAGGATGAAAAACATAGAGCCGGTAGCAATGAGATTGGATGTGAGGCTGGGTAAAAATCAGAATATACTGATAAATGACTCATACAACTCGGATATCAATTCGTTGACGATAGCTCTTGACTTTATGCAACAACGAGCTGCTCACAAGTCGCTAAAAAAAGTATTGATCTTATCAGATATTCCTCAGTCGGGATTGACGCATAAGGAATTATACAAAGAGGCTAGTTCTCTCGTGAAGGCAAAAAAAGTGGACGAGTTGATAGGTATCGGAGAAGATATATTCAACAACAAAGCGGCTTTCCATACAACCGAGGGGCATTTTTATAAGTCGATAGACGAGTTTCTGAAATCGGGAATTTGGCAATCGATCCAAAACTCGGTCGTATTACTCAAAGGAGCTCGGGATTTCCAATTCGAGCAGATAAATAAAATACTTGAAATGAAATCGCACGAAACGCTTCTCGATGTCAATCTTGATGCTATCGTTCATAATTTCAAGTTCTATCGATCGAGATTGAATACTGATACCAAGTTGATCTGCATGGTTAAGGCTGACGGATATGGCTCCGGAGCATGCGAGGTGGCAAAGACATTGCAGTATCACAAGTGCGATTATCTGGCTGTTGCCATAGCCGAAGAAGGAGTAATTCTTCGCAAAAGCGGAATAACGACTCCTATTATAGTCCTCAACCCCGAAGTTGGAGGATTTGAGGAATTGATGACATACCGCCTCGAACCCGAAGTATACAATTTCAGAATACTGAAAGCATATATCAAAGAAGCCAAACAAGCCGGCATCGTTAATTATCCTGTGCACCTGAAAGTTGATACCGGAATGCATCGCTTAGGGATTACCAAAGATGATGTGCCGGAACTTATCGAGTTGATGAAGTCGCAGAATGCGGTACGCTTACAATCTATATTCTCTCATTTGGCGGCAAGTGAAAGTTGGGATTTCGATGATTTTACAACAACACAGATTACTACATTCAAAAATATATCAGGAGCTATACAATCGGCATTCGATTATCATATAATGAAACACATCTTAAATTCGGCAGGGATAGAACGTTTCCCCGAAGAGCAGATGGATATGGTACGTCTTGGCATCAGCCTGTACGGAATCAGCGCGAGCGGACTTGACGGCCTGCGCAATGTATGTACGCTAAAAACAACTGTGCTGCAAATAAAAAATATCGGCGGCGGCGAAACTGTCGGCTATGGACGAAAAGGTAAAATAGAGACTGACTCGCGAATAGCAACTATCCGTATCGGGTATGCTGACGGCCTTAGCCGCAAGTTTGGCAACGGAGTAGGGAAAGTATATGTGAATGGGCAGTTTGCTCCTATCGTAGGCAACATTTGCATGGACTTGACCATGATAGACGTTACCGGCATAGAGGTACAGGAAGGCGACAGTGTTGTTATCTTCGGGCAGGAACATTCTATTTTGGATGTTGCTAATAGTATAGATACTATTCCGTATGAGGTTCTTACATCCGTTTCACAACGTGTGAAGCATATCTATTATCGCGAATAAACTTTTTCTTTTCTGCTTTGTTTCAACATTTAATAAAGGTTGGTTGTGCAGTCTATATATCGAGATAGTTGCATAGTCAATTATTTAGATTTATCTTTGAGCTAAATTTTAGATACATTGATATAATATGTTGAACAGAGTTTATATTATCATCCTTTCTACAATTGTGTTTTCAACAAGCATCTATTCGCAACAGCTTCTTAGCTTGGGTGATTGTCGAAATCGCGCAATAGAAAACAGCAAAACATTAAAAATCGCTTCCGAAGAAGTGCGGGTTGCACATTACAACAAAAAGGATGCGCTGTCTAAATTCTTTCCGGAGATATCATTTATGGGAGGATACGTTCACAATCAGAAAAATCTGCATCTGATACCTTCTTCTGCCATACCGCAATCTATCGACTTACCCAATCTGTCGATACCTATTCCCGAAAAACTCAGACAACAAATATTGGGAATGGGCGAAATAGATATAAGAAATATCTGGGCGGGTGGATTCACGCTTACTCAACCATTGTTTATGGGAGGTAAAATAGTTAATTATAATGATCTCAGACGTTATGCCGAAGAATTATCGGAGACGATGCAGGACAAGAAAATGGCTGATGTGATTGTCGAGGTAGACAACGTGTATTGGCAAGTAGTGTCGTTAACAAACAAAAAGAAGCTGGCAGATTCATATGTCGCCTTGTTGAAAAAATTGGATGCCGATATACAGATAATGGAGGAAGAGGGCGTTGCGACTAAAGCCGACCGCTTGAGTGTAAGTGTAAAGCTGAACGAAGCCGAGATGACTCAAACCAAAGCAGAGAACGGAGTGAGCCTGTCGAAAATGTTGCTATGCCAAATATGCGGCATAGATATTACAGATCAGATAACGTTGGCTGACGAGAATGTTGCATCGGTTGATGTGGATACGAATACAATGCCGCTATTCAACATTGATGAGGCATTGGCTAACAGGAAAGAAATCAAGAGTCTCGAACTCGCCACCCAAATATATGAGAAGAAGGAAGCAATAACAAAATCGGAGTTTATGCCTCAAGTGGCGTTAACCGCAAATTATTTGTGGACGAATCCGAATTTGGACGATGGATTTGAAAAGAAATTCAGTGGCATGTGGAATGTGGGTGTGATGGCTAAAGTTCCGCTAAATTTTTTCTCCAATTCTGCGAAACTAAATTCCGCAAGAGCCGAAACGAGAATCAAAAGGTATGAACTGGACGAAGCCAAAGAAAAAATAACATTAGAGGTCAACCAGTCGGCATACAAAT
>CALNCC010000142.1 GCA_937875275.1 uncultured Dysgonomonas sp.
AGAAAAGTTCTTTCGATGAGAAATAAGATCCAACAAAAATACATCTGTAAAAAAAACGTACTTCTTTTTCTTCTTTTGCTGTCAGCCAATTTATTACACAGCCAGGCCAAAAGAGTAAAGATATATGAAGAATACATAAGCACCTATAAAGGGATTGCCATAGACCACCAGAATCGCTATAAGATTCCCGCCAGCATTACCTTAGCGCAAGGCTTGCTGGAGTCCGGTGCAGGCAAAAGTCGCCTTGCACGACAAGGGAACAATCATTTTGGCATCAAGTGCCACAAAGATTGGAAAGGCGGAAAGATATATCATGATGATGACCTTGCCAATGAGTGTTTCAGAACATACAAGAATGCTGCGGCATCGTATGAGGATCATGCCAAATTTATAGCCGAACGTGATCGGTACGCATCACTATTCTCATTGTCGATAAGAGACTACAAGGGGTGGGCGAGAGGACTGCAAAAGTTAGGATATGCCACAGACAAAGCTTATGCAAATAAACTGATCAAAGTAATAGAAGACTATCAGCTCTATCAGTACGATAACGAGAAGGCGAAAGGGAAGAATAACGATAATAAACAAACGACACCTACCACAAATATATCAAACGGAAGAAAGCATATTCCATACAAGACGCACGGGCTCATCTATGTCTTCTCGGTATCGGGAGACAGCTATGATGCCATTGCCGCAGAGTTCGGATTCAAAGTGAAGGATCTGTATAAATACAACGAAGTAGGTGAAGACTTCCCGTTGAAGGAAGGAGATATCGTCTATTTCGAAAAGAAAAAGAACAAAGCAGATAAACCTTATTATGAACATGTAGTCCAAATTGGCGAATCGATGCATAGTATATCGCAACGATACGGTATAAAAGTGAAGAATCTGTACAAACTGAACAAGAAAAAATTTGAATATGTACCCGAAGAAGGAGATGTATTGAAGCTGCGGTAATCATTAAAATTTGGACAATAATAATAATCATCCTATTTTTATGTTTAAGTTTATGTTGATAGACTTTTTATAAGAAAACAAATTAAATATATATAGACTTTATGAAGAAGTATTTCTTATTGATACTTGTCGTGTTAGCACCATGTATACTCAGTGCTCAAGAAGATAAAAACTCTCGTTATCTGGGTGGAGCTGTTCCCGAAGTTAACGGAAAAGTAATTTTTCAAAGACAAATTTCCACAGATCAAAAGATATCAGATAATCTGTTCTTTACGTTAGTCAGCAGGTGGGCAGAAGAGAAATTCTCTACATTAGAGAATAGCGGAAATGTACTTAAGCTATCTAATCCGGTAAGCAAACAGTTGATAAAAGAGGCCGTAACCCCGCTCGTGCACAGGGATAATGCTTTTGTTTTCGACGTTGTGCAAATGCATTATCAGATATACCTTCAAGTAGAAGACAGTGTATGTAACATAGCTCTCAGTAATATAACATTACACTATCCATCATGGACAAAGCCCCAAACCGCGGAAGAATTGATCTCGGATAAGGCGGCTCTGAACAAACGAAAGACCAGCATGCACGGCTATCATGCCAAATTTCGTAAATTAGTAGTGGACTCTGTCGATCAGGTGTTTACTTCCTTAGATATTTTCCTCAATGGTAAAAAAACAATCGAAGCGCAAGGCGTGATCAAAGGTTTGATTTCGGAAGACAATCAGACTGAAAGACCAATAATTTCAACGAAATCGGAAGACGTTTCTGTCCCGATAATTAATGCGCAAAGCGAGATCGAGGGATTCGGTGAATTAGCAAGCAGTAAACTTCCTGCGGATCTTATCAGCAACAGAATGCTGATTGTGTCGGGCACAGGTAACAAGATAAGTGTTATGCCTGCCTCATGGGGTGGACAGGGAGAGATGCTGAGCAAAACGGTTATGTATAATATGCAGAATCCTAAATATTTCTCGAAGAAGGATGTTCGTGATGGAGACAAATATATAATTATGTTCTTCTCTGAAGATTATGCAGGAGCATTGAGCCAATTCAAAAACACGAAAGGGAAAGAAAACCAGAAAATAGAGGCAAGTGGATTTACAAAAAAGACAACAGCATCGGGGCTAACAATATTCTCAGAGGCTACCATGATTATAGAATGTAAAAAACTAATCTCACAACCGGTGTCGGAAGATGCAAACATTACTCTTCCGGAGGGAACCCCGATAGAGAATTTGCAAATGTATACGGGAGAAATTCTAAATGCTTGGGTAAAAGAATCGAAATGACTAAAATAGCACTTATCACGGGAGCGACAGCCGGAATCGGACAAGCTATTGCTTGCCGCCTTGCAGAGAATGGTTATAACCTTATCATAACCGGACGCAGGGAAGCCCGATTACTGGAGCTGAAAAATGATCTTGAAAATAAATTTCAGATAAAAGTATTAGCACTACCTTTCGATGTGAGAAAATATGGGGAAGTAGTAGCAAGTCTGGAACACTTGCCCGACGAATGGGATCATATAGATGTTTTGGTAAATAATGCCGGTTTGGCGGTAGGACTCAATCCGATACACACCGGTGTTGTAGACGATTGGGAAAGGATGATAGACACAAATATCAAAGGATTATTGTATGTAACCCGCACGATAAGTCCAGGAATGGTAAGCCGTAAAAGAGGTCACATCATCAATATAGCCTCTATTGCGGGGAAAGATGTATATCCGAACGGGAATGTGTATTGTGCAACGAAACATGCGGTGGATGCTTTAAGTAAGGCTATGCGTATCGACCTCTTGCCGTACAACATTAAGGTAACTCAGATTTGTCCGGGTGCTGTTGAAACGGAATTTTCTATCGTTCGGTTCAAAGGGGATGAGGCGAAAGCCGATCAGGTATATAAAGGTTTTACACCTCTTGATGCAAACAACATTGCTGATGCCGTTTTGTACGTTGTATCTCAGCCGCCCCATGTTGATGTGCAAGATATGCTAATCATGCCTACGGCACAGGCAACAGGTAGTCTTTTTCATAAAGAATAAAAACATATTATATGAATAAAGTTCTGTTCATTATTGCCATATTGGCGACTTCTATATTCACAAATAATTTGTATGCTCAGCAGGATAATGTAGAGGATACATTCAACAATCCACTCAGGAGAGGTGCTGATCCTTTTGTTGTGAAACAGGATGGGAAATATTATACGATTTTCAATAAAGGGGGTGGGTTTGCCGTAACCGAATCTCGTTTTCTTACTAAGTTTGAGAAAGAAGAAATAGTGTGGACTCCACCAAAAAATGCGTGGAATAGTTACAACCTTTGGGCACCGGAGATACATCCGATTGATGGTAAATGGTACATATTCTATGCCGGATCGGTGCATAATGGCACGCCATACCATGCACAACGTACCGGAGTATTAGAAGCTGACAGCCCCTTCGGACCATATACCGACAAAGGGATGCTTTATACCGGAGATGACCCGCAAAGTAAGAAAGATAACTGTTGGGCGATTGATATGACAGTTCTCCCGCACAATGGGAAGAACTATGCAATATGGTCGGGATGGGAAACCTTGCACGATCATCACGATGTAGATCAATATCTATATATCGTCGAACTAATTAATCCATGGACATTAGGAAAACGTGTATTGTTATCCAAACCCGAGTTGGAATGGGAGAAAGGAGAGCACATCGTTTTATTAGAAGGTCCTCAGATACTTAAACACGATGATGATGTGTTCATACTATATTCGACACGTGGTTCATGGACTGAACATTATAAGCTGGGACAACTTCGGCTGAAATCGCCGAATAGCGATCCACTCGATCCAGATTCATGGGTAAAATCTCCTCAGTCGGTTTTTCAGGGTAACAAGAATGTTCATGGTCTTGGACATGCCAGCATGACAACTTCTCCTGACGATAAAGAATATTGGATTTATTATCATTCCAAACTGAATCTTGAGGGTGGATGGGATAATAGGCATGTATATCTTCAGAAATTCACATTTGGTGCAGATGGAAACCCCATCTTTGGTGTAGCAAAAGGGGGACAATCGATGAAACGCCCTTCGGGGGAGGTAGAAATCGAGAAATAAGACAAATAACAAATCACCCCCAAAAGTTAGATAGAAAACTTTTGGGGGTAATTTTGTTTATTCAGGCTCGCTATTTGTAGCGAGTTCTCATATATTCAAAATTTATGCTTCCTGCTCTTTTTCTTCGGTTGCCGTTTCTGCCGGATTGTCTTGTTCAAAATCAATATTTGCAGCCAGAAGCAAATTGTACCAACCGATAATCTTCTTTATATCTGTCGGATAAACTCTTTCTCGGTCGAAGTTCGGTAATACCTCTGCGAAAAATTTCTTCAGGTCCTCTGGTTTCGCATTCTTGGCAGCAGAACATGCTTGTGCGTTCTCTTTCTCTTTTATTGATTTAAGAACATTGGCAAGCGGCACTTCATCCGTATCTGTGTATATAGAGATATCGCCCAACGAAACCACCTTGTCTCGTGCATAAACCGGCACTTTTTTATTGTCGGCAAGCGATTCTACAATAATCATATTTTTACCGTTAGATACCATCTTGTATAATCCGGGTTTTCCCGATACAGATAAAATAGTTTTCAACATAAAATTTCTTGTTTATTATATATTGTGATTAGCATTCTTCTTTAACAAAGCACAAAAATAACCCGAATTGCTAAAAAATCAATATCAAAGGTTAAGAAATATGTCTAAATTTAATTAAAAAATAGGTTTGTACTTATGGCAATAAGGAGTAGTCCCTTTATTATCATAGTACTGTTGATGATAATCCTCTGCCTGCCAGAATGTAGAAGCCGGTTCTATCTTTGTCGCCACATTGTAACCTCTCGCTCTCAAAATATTTATGTATTTCGT
Organism: uncultured Dysgonomonas sp.; assembly: GCA_937875275.1. Classification (GTDB taxonomy): domain Bacteria; phylum Bacteroidota; class Bacteroidia; order Bacteroidales; family Dysgonomonadaceae; genus Dysgonomonas. The sequence goes on from CALNCC010000142.1 coordinate 4,870, forward strand.
TGCGATGGCAAACTGCTCTTCATCGAAATAGAATATACACGAAAGATATTGTGGTCCTATATCGGGTCCTTGTCCATCTGTTTGTGTAAAGTCGTGCGTTTCGAAAAATAAACGGATAAGATCTTCATAAGAAATCATGTCTGCATCATATTCTACTTGCGTTGTTTCCAAGTGTCCTGTGTTTTTGCTACAGACTTGTTCGTAGGTCGGGTGATCGACATGCCCTCCCATAAAGCCCACGGCTGTATGCATTACTCCCTTCGCTTTCGTAAAATGATACTCTGTTCCCCAAAAACATCCTGACGCAAAATAAGCATTCTTCAATGCGCGAGTTTCGTCTTGGGTAAACGATAGAGATAATGAGTTTACACAGTGTCGGGTTTCTTTAGCGGTGAACCCCTCGTCGTAAAAGACGTGTCCTAAATGAGCTTCACAATTAGCGCAAACAATCTCGGTTCTATGTCCGTCTTCATCGGGTATATTTTTGATAGCTCCGGCAATCTCATCATCGAACGAAGGCCATCCGCAATGTGAATCGAACTTGTCTTCTGAACTATAAAGCGGAGTGCTGCATCTTTTGCAAAGATATATTCCGGCTCTTTTGTTTTTTATATATTCTCCACTGTATGGCTGTTCTGTCCCTTTGTGAACAATTATGACCTCTTCCTCACGAGTTAATTGATTGTACTTTGAATCCATAATGTATCGTAATGTAATTTCGATTTAAAGATAGGGAATGTAGTAACATCTACATGTTAAAAGGTTGAAATCTTAAAACATTATTTTCCAAATTGGGCTGAACCTATTTTGTATGGATCTTGATAAAATTGTTAGATTTACAATAGCCTCGAATTATTGAACCTATATATAGACTTTTTAAAGGTGATTGATTTCCTACAACACTCTCCAAATGTTATGAAGTCATTAAGAACTATGAAGTAGATTTATTTTATATCTTTGAAAATATGAAAAAATAATTTTATGGAACTATATATTTCAATAATAGGGGCGATAGTAGCTATTGGTGT
>CALNCC010000143.1 GCA_937875275.1 uncultured Dysgonomonas sp.
AACCCGCGACCCCAACCTTGGCAAGGTTGTGCTCTACCAACTGAGCTATTTTCGCGTTAATAGACTGCAAAGATAATTTCTATTTTCAAATTTTCAAATTTTTTGCAGCCTATTCTATATTATAATGTAAAGGAAAAAATCATTTCACTTCCCATACATCTTTACTCATCAGATAATCTGTCAGTTTACGGATAGGGTTCTTTGCTTGTTCATCTTTGATCAAACGCTCTACTTCCGCGTCGTAAGAGAGTGCTTCTACATCCCGTATTACACCTAATGCAACAGGAAGCTCGTTTTCGGCACTCATCAATCCCAATTTGAGATGGAGAGCATTATCTTTAGTTTTCGCATCATGTACCAATACATCATCCATTGTATAACCGTCCTGACCGATAGTTACAGCTTTCAGGTTCCATCCATCTACAACAAGCCCTTTATCCATATTTGCTCCGAAGATCATTTTCTCACCATGTTTCAGAGTAATCGTTCTGTCAGCCCTGTATGTTTTGTCTACAATGTCTTTGTGTACATTGTCGTTGAAAATTACACAGTTTTGTAAAACTTCAACCACAGATGCACCCTTGTGTTTAGCTGCTTCTACCAGAATGTTGGTCGTGTTTGCCAAATCTACATCAATTCCTCTGGCAAAAAATGTTCCTCTGGCACCGATAGCCAATTCTACCGGATGAAAAGGATCTTCTACCGTTCCGAAAGGAGAGGATTTGGTTATTGCTCCACGTTCCGAAGTAGGAGAGTATTGCCCTTTTGTCAATCCGTAGATCTTATTATTCAATAATAATATGTTCAGATCTATATTGCGACGTACGGCATGTATGAAGTGATTACCACCGATTGCTAAACAGTCTCCATCACCTGTTGCAAGCCATACCGATAATTCCGGATTTGCCACCTTCACGCCGGTTGCAACCGCTGCGCCACGCCCGTGAATGGTATGAAAGCCGTATGTATTCATATAATAGGGTAGGCGAGACGAACATCCGATTCCGGAAATCACAGCTGTCTTATGAGGCTCGATATTGAGTTGAGCCATCGCTTTCTGTAAACAACTCAGCAGCGCATGGTCTCCACATCCGGGACACCAACGCACATATTGGTCGCTCTTATAATCTTTCGCCGCGCGAGGGGCTAATGTCAAATCTTTATCCATATTCTTACTTCTCCAACAATTTACTAAAGTTATCTACCATATCACTCACCTCTAATGGTTGACCTTCTACCTTATTATATTTTAGAAGGCTGAGATTTGGTATTTTACTCATCAGGTATGCCGCCAATTGTCCGTTGTTTTGTTCGGCTACCACTATTTTCTTGTATTTACCCAATATTTCGGCCGTATTCTTCGGTAGTGGGCTGATGAATTGGATATGGGCTAAAGCAACGTTCTTTCCATTTGCATTCATCACCTCTACTGCATCGCGGGTATGACCGTATGTTCCACCCCAACTGACTACCAATAGGTCAGCATCTTCTTTCCCATCCAGAGTAAGCTCAGGAATATAATCAGCTATTCGATCTATTTTTGCCTGACGGGTATCTACCATCTTCTGGTGGTTATCCGGATGTGTGGATATTGCTCCGGTATTATAGTCTCTTTCCAATCCGCCTACACGATGCATATATCCTTCTGTACCGGCAGCAGCCCAATATTTGGCAAGAGTTTTCTCGTCGCGTGCAGCGGCAGTCCATTCGTCTCCTTTATATTGAGTTTGGTCGTGAACCGTAATTTTCGGATATTGTTCCAAATTAGGGATTCGCCATGCCGAAGATCCGTTGGCTATATATCCGTCGGTAAGTAGTACAACCGGGGTTGTATGTTCGAGTGCGATTTTGGCTGCCCAATATGCCATGTCGAAACAGTCAGTGGGTGTCGCTGCGGCAATAACGACAAGCGGACTTTCCCCATTTCTGCCATATAAGGCTTGTGCAAGGTCGGTTTGTTCCGATTTGGTAGGCAAACCGGTAGATGGGCCACTACGTTGTACATCGACAACGATAAGCGGCAATTCTGCCATTACAGCCAATCCCAATGCTTCGCTTTTGAGGGCTAACCCTGGACCTGATGTCGTGGTAACCGCCAAGTGTCCGGCAAAGCTTGCACCGATAGAGGTGCATATGCCGGCTATTTCGTCTTCGAGTTGTATTGCTTTTACTCCCAATTGTTTGAATTTTACAAGTTCATGTAAAATATCTGTGGCAGGAGTGATAGGGTATGAGCCGAGGAATAATGGTCGTCCCGATTTTTCGGAAGCAGCGATTAATCCGTATGCAGTGGCGATATTTCCATTCACATCGGTGTAGAATCCCTTTTCCACATCAATGGTTTCTACCCGATAAGAAGCAACAGACATATCTCTGTTTTGTCCATAATTGAATCCGTCAGCGAGAACTTTCAGATTTGCATCGGCTATCTTTTGCCTTTTACCAAATTTGGTCGATAGCATTTGGTTGGCAACGTCTAATGGTCGATTGAATAACCAACATACCAATCCTAATGCGAACATATTTTTAGAACGCAGTTTTGCCTTGTTGTCCAAGTCAGATTCTTCGAGGCTGTCTTTTGTCAAGGTTGTGATAGGTACAGTAACCACCTGTTGGGTGGTAAGGCCTAATTCAACAAAAGGTTCTTCGGTTTGGAAGAGAGCTTTCTCTAAATCGCGTTTACTGAAAGAGTCGGTATCGATGATGATAACCGAATCGCTTTTCAGATGTTGTTTATTAACTTTCAATGCGGCAGGGTTCATTGCGACTAAGACATCAGTCTTGTCTCCGGCATTGAATATATTGTTACCAATATGTACTTGAAATCCTGAAACTCCGGAAAGTGTACCTTGGGGAGCTCTGATTTCGGCAGGGAAATCGGGGAATGTTGCGATTTGATTACCAAAAACCGCAGAAAGATTTGAAAAGATAGTGCCTGTCAATTGCATACCGTCTCCGGAGTCTCCCGAAAATCGGACAACAATATCCTTTACATCTTTTACTTTTACAGTATTATGCATCTTTTGAAAAATAATATTGTAGCGTTAATAATTTAGTGTTTGACCTCGAAAGCGGATTCTGTTTTTAGCGAGATTTGCTTCGCCATGCTTCGTAACCGCCATCGATACTGTATACATTAGAAAATCCTTGTCCGCAAAAAAGTTGAGCCATAATCATGCTTGTATTTCCTAAATAGCAGAGTATAAGAATATTCATTTCTTTGTCGGTTTCTTTCATAAACGACCGCATATTGGTCGTTGTAACATGAATCGCATTAGGGTCATGCTCTTCGTTGTAGCTGTCAGAGTCCCGAACATCTATTAGAATTGTATTTTCATCGTTGTTAAGAATCTCTTTGGCTTCTTTTACACTAATACATTTATAGAATTTCATAATTAGTCAATCTGAGTGATGTCTGTCTTCTTATATTTACAAGCAATAAAATTATAACAAAGAATTGATATTTTATACTAAAGAAGAACGTGATTTTTATAAAAAGAGTAGCGAAAAAATATTATTAACGCCATTGCCTTTTTTCAAAAAGGAGGTGCAAGATACGAAATATTAGGCACCCGAGCAAATCCGGTATGTCTTTTATTTACTATCTTTGCCTATTGAAATAAGAAAATAATAACAGAAGATGCCTGTAAATATTCCGAATAATTTACCAGCCATAGAGCTTCTCAAGAAAGAGAATATATTCGTTATGAGCCAGTTGCGAGCCAACACACAGGATATTCGTCCTTTACGTGTTTTGGTCCTAAATCTGATGCCTATAAAAATAACGACTGAGACAGATCTTGTCAGATTATTGTCAAATAATCCGTTGCAAGTGGAGATTGATTTTCTACGTCTGCAAACCCATGTATCTAAGAATACTTCGGAGGAACATATGTTGATGTTTTACAAGGAATTCTCGGAGGTAAAGGATGATTTCTACGATGGTATGATCATAACAGGTGCTCCAGTGGAGATGTTCGAATTTGAAGATGTCAACTATTGGGACGAAGTGTCTTCGATTTTTGATTGGGCGCAAACGCATGTAACATCCACATTGTATATCTGTTGGGCGGCGCAGGCTGCATTATATCATTTCCATGATATACCGAAAGAGATTCTACCCGAGAAGAAATTCGGTGTGTTCAAACATACCGCAATCAACAAATCTCATTCTCTGTTTCGTGGTTTCGATGATGAGTTTTTTATTCCGCATAGCCGTCATACCAAACTGTCGGATGACGAGATACGCAAATGCAATGATATTGAGGTTCTTGCCGAATCGGACGATGCCGGAATAAGTATAATGTCTACACGTGGTGGTCGAGAGTTTTATTTTACAGGACACTCAGAATATGCGCCCTATACATTAGACGGAGAATACAAACGCGATGTGAGCAAAGGATTGCCGATCTCTGTTCCTGCAAATTATTATAGAAATGATGACCCCGATCAGGGTCCGTTGGCTCGTTGGATTGCTCACGGCAATCTATTGTTTAATAATTGGTTGAACTATTTTGTCTATCAAGAAACCCCATTCGATAAAGAAAAGATTAAGGATTTGGGTAAGATTGAACCAAAGGAAGAATAACCTATTCAGTTGAAGACAATAAAAAAAATAGAGCTTCTTGCTCCGGCTAAAAATCTGGAATGCGGAATACAAGCGATTAAGCATGGCGCAGACGCTGTGTATATTGGTGCACCACAGTTTGGTGCGCGGGCAGCTGCCGGAAATT
>CALNCC010000144.1 GCA_937875275.1 uncultured Dysgonomonas sp.
ATTCGGACCGGGTACATCAGTAACTAAGGCTGCTGTTGAAATATTGAAAATATTATTGGCTGAGTAATCGGTACTGAATAATAACTATAATGAAAAGGTCATTCTTCGGGATGACCTTTTTTTGTGAGAATACCACTAATATAGAAGATAAGCGTTGCTTTTTGCTATCTTTGCCCAAGACCAAGTTTAAATTATAAGTAATGGATATATTAATAATAATAGGACTGATTTTATTGAATGGCGTGTTTTCCATGTCGGAGATTGCCGTTATATCTTCTCGCCGATCGAGCCTTTCTGCCCAATCAGAAAATGGAAGTAAAACGGCTAAGGTAGCTCTTGAACTTGCCGATTCGCCCGACCGCTTTTTGTCTACTGTGCAGATAGGGATAACGTTGATAGGTATTCTTACGGGTATGTATTCCGGCGAGGTGTTTGCTCATGGCTTTTCGCAGGTAGTTATTGGTATAGGCATCCCTGAAATGTATGCATTTATTGTAGCCAAAACAGTTATAATTCTGGTCGTAACTTATTTTACAATCGTATTTGGCGAGTTAGTGCCTAAGCGCATCGGTATGCTGTTCTCGGAGAAGGTTGCCAAGATTATAGCATATCCCATGCGTTGGATTTCTATTATAGCATCTCCATTTGTGTGGCTGCTGGCTAAAAGTACAAGATTTATTGTCAAAATATTTAACATCAAAGGAGAAGATGCCAAGGTAACGGAAAAAGAGATTAAGAATCTGATTAAAGAAGGGTTGGACGATGGAGAGGTACAACAAGTGGAACAGTATATTGTAGATCGGGTGTTTAGTCTTGGCGACAGAGATCTGGAGTCGATAATGACATACCGCCGCGAGGTGGAGTGGATAGATGTCAATTGGGATAACGAGCAATTGAAAAACTTTATAGCAGAACATCCTCAGAACTTCTATCCTGTAACAGACAAAAATAAAAATGGAGATGTGTTGGGTATTGTTTATCTGAAACGAATATTTGGCAATATAGACACTGCCGCCTTCGACCTGAAAGAGTATATACAGGTCGTACCCTACTACTCCGAGAACATGGATGTGTATGATGCCCTCGACCAGATGCGAAGCAAGCGGGTTGAATATGCTTTCGTGTGCGACGATTTTGGAGCAGTAGAGGGTTTGGTAGATATGCGTGATATATTCGAAGCCCTGATAGGCAAACTCCTCGAACCGCAAGACGAGCCACAGATCGTGAAACGTGAAGACGGAACTTTCCTTATTGATGGACAATGTCATTTCTACGAATTTCTCGATCATTTCGGTATCGCCGATCTTTATGAGAAATATGACTATAATACATTGAGTGGACTCATTCTTGCTCTATTGGAGCATGTGCCGCATACGGGTGAAGTGTTGGCATGGAACAGATTCACGTTCGAAATAGTTGATATGGATGGCAGACGTATAGATAAGGTGCTGGTAACAGAAAATTGAATTGCCCAATAATGAGGGAAAGATCGGTATGAATACAAATAAGTTGTATATAAAAAATATGGTTTGTGATAGATGCCGGATGGTTGTTGAAAACGAACTGAAGGCATTAGGCTATCATCCCGTCTCGGTAACATTAGGAGAGGTTGTTGTTGCAGACAATATAACTGAAGACGACAAATTTTCGATAGCCAAGCGTATAGAGCCCTTAGGCTTTTCCTTGATCGATGACAAACGTAGCAGACTGATATCGCAAATAAAAACTCTGATAATAGAACTTGTACAAAATAAAAATAGCGATCTTAAAGTCAATCTATCCGATTATTTGTCGCAACAGATGCACTACGATTATGGACATCTGAGCACATTGTTTTCGGAGGTAGAGGGAACGACTATCGAGAAATATTTTATTGCTCAGAAAGTAGAGAAAGTGAAAGAGTTGCTCGTCTACGACGAATTGTCGTTGAGTGAGATAGCCTATCAGCTCAACTATTCAAGTGTGGCGCATCTGAGCAGCCAATTCAAAAAAGTAACAGGATTGACTCCCAGCCATTTTAAACAAATAAGATCGAACAAACGTAAGCCGTTGGATAAGGTGTGAAATCTTATAATATTCGGCTAAAATAATATAACACATCTGCATCAGCCCGTTGTATCTTTGTAGCAATTGAAAAAGATACGATAATGGCAACACCACTTAAGAATATGAAATTTGTCCCTATTCAGGGAGCAGCTACCAAAAGTGAAATATATCCTGTTGTGGGAATGAGTTGTGCTTCGTGTGCGGCGCATGTAGAGCGAAGCCTGAAGAAGCAAGCCGGTGTAGTGGATGCGGCAGTAAATATTGCCGCAAACAATGTGCAGGTGAAGTATATATCTACATTAGTTGATGAAAACACATTGAAACAGGTTGTCGAAGATGCCGGATACCGGCTCATTCTCCCAAAAGATGTAATAGAAGGAGGAAACACAATCGAATCGGTACATGAATCGCGCCTCCTCAAATTGAAACGCAATACAATTCTTTCTATTTTATTGAGTATCCCGATAGTTATCATCGGTATGTTTTACATGGATATGCCTTATGGTAATGAGATTATGTGGATACTTTCCACAATCGTATTGTTTGCCTTTGGTCGTGAGTTTTTTGTAAATGCGTGGAAGCAGGCAAAGCATCGAACTGCCAATATGGATACGTTGGTTGCACTGAGTACGGGCATCGCATACACATTCAGCCTTTTCAATATGTTTTTCCCATCGTTTTGGATATCGAAGGGGATAGAAGCGCACGTCTATTTCGAGGCTGTGGCTGTCATCGTCTCTTTCATCTTACTTGGCAGATATCTCGAGGAAAGAGCCAAAGGCAATGCTTCGTCTGCCATCAAAAAATTGATGGGGTTGCAACCCTCTCAGGTTACTGTTGTAGACAATAACGGACAGTATAGAGAGATGCCCCTCCAAAATGTAAAAAAACGAGACGTGATAGCTGTCAGACCGGGCGATCGTATTGCTGTGGACGGCATTGTGAGGGAGGGCGAATCGTATGTCGATGAAAGCATGCTCAGCGGAGAACCTGTGCCTGTGTCGAAGCGGGCAGGAGATAAGGTGTATGCCGGAACAATAAACCAGAAAGGTTCTTTTCGATTCGTAGCTGACAAGGTGGGCAAAGACACATTTCTTGCCAACATAATAAAGACTGTGCAAGAAGCTCAAGGCAGTAAAGCTCCCGTGCAGAAACTTGTGGATAGGATAGCTGCCGTGTTTGTTCCGGTAGTTGTCGGTATTGCTATTTTGTCTTTTGTGTTATGGTTACTGCTGGGCGCAGAGAATAGTTTTACTTACGGACTTCTGTCTCTCGTTACAGTTCTCATCATCGCTTGTCCGTGCGCATTGGGATTGGCAACGCCTACTGCCATTATGGTAGGTATAGGTAAAGGTGCAAGCAATGGAATACTGATAAAGGATGCCGAAAGTCTTGAGACCGCACGCAAGATAGATGCCGTAGTGATGGATAAGACCGGCACACTGACTAAAGGTGAACCGACCGTAACAGAAATGTTGTGGGAGGAAAGTTATGATTTGCAACGACAGGTGCTATACAGTATCGAACAACAGTCTGAACATCCGTTGGCAGATGCCGTAGTGAAATATTTAGATGGGGAAATCTTGTTAGGCGTTTCCGATTTCAGTAGTATAACCGGCAAGGGTGTGAAGGCTACTGTCGGTGGACAGGAATATTATGTAGGTAATGAGAATTTATTACTGAGTAATGGAGTCGACATATCGCCGAAACAAAAAGATATTGCTTCTCGGTGGGCAAAAGAAGCGAAAACGGTTGTTTACTTTGCCGATGGCAGGATAGCGCTGGCGATTATGGGTATCGAGGATGAAATTAAAGATTCGTCGAAAGAGGCTGTTCGACAATTACAAAATATGGGGATTGAGGTGTATATGTTGACCGGCGATAATACGCATACTGCATCCGAAATAGCCCGTAAGGCAGGGATCACAAATTACGAAGGAGAGCAGCTTCCTCATCATAAATCGGAATTTGTGGCTAAATTACAAAAAAAGGGAAAAACCGTTGCGATGGTGGGGGATGGCATCAACGACAGTCCCGCATTGGCAAAGGCAGATGTGGGCATAGCCATGGGAACGGGTACAGATATAGCTATGGATGTGGCCAAGATGACAATCATATCTTCCGATTTACGAAAGATTCCAACCGCTATCCGATTGTCGCAGCAGACCGTGAAAACGATCCGTCAGAATTTGTTTTGGGCATTCATCTACAATCTAATCGGAATTCCTATCGCTGCCGGAGTCCTTTATCCTTTTACCGGATTTTTATTGAACCCGATGATTGCAGGGGCAGCAATGGCGTTTAGTAGTGTATGTGTAGTGAGTAATAGTTTGTTGCTGAGAATGAGGGAATAAAGGTTTGGCGATCTGTGATAGCTTAGAATTAATCTAATCTTGCTAATTTATTAATAGATATGTCATAAAACCTGTTGCAAAATAATTTTTTGCTTACCTTTGTTGATTCTTAAGAAAGATATCGGAACAATGAAGGTTATTCTGGAATGTGAAAGAATGAAACACCCGTACACTGGTTTGTACGAATACTGTTATCAGCTTGGACATGCTTTGCAAAAGTATTTTGACGAGGATGGTATCGGCTATTATGTGCCGAAATCAGCAGTCGGAGTGTTTGGTGAAGCATATAAATACTATGAGAAAAGAAGTATTGATAAACTGCTCAGACGCCGCGACATGCAGGCTGATGTATGGCATTCTATTTTCCAGACAACAAGATATCTTAAGGTTCGCAGCAACATGAAGAAGGTTCTGACCATTCAGGATCTTAACTTTCTGTATGAGAAAGATTTCCCCGGCAAGGTCAGTAAATATCTGAATATCGTACAGCGAAATATCGATCGTGCCGATTATGTTGTTGCTATATCCAACTATACAAAGAATGATGTTCTCAAGCATATGGAATTGAAGGGTAAGCCCCTGAAGGTTATACATAATGGATGCAATATCCTCGATTTTGGAGGGCAGGAGATAGAGGTTAATTACAAGCCGTCTCGTCCGTTCCTATTTTTCGTGGGTACCGTTATTTCCAAAAAGAATGTGCACGTATTGCCATGTCTATTGGTCGGTAACGACTACGAACTTGTACTGTCGGGTATACAAAGTTCCTCGTACAGGCAGAAGATCGAAGATGAGGCACGGAAACATGGTGTAGCGGATCGGGTTAAATTTACCGGAGCAATAACCAATGAAGAAAAATACTGGTATTTCAAAAATTGTCTTGCGTTTGCCTTCCCTTCATTAGCCGAAGGTTTTGGAGCACCACCCATCGAAGCCATGTATTTCGGAAAGCCCGTATTCTTATCAGACCGAACTTCTCTCCCCGAAATAGGTGGAACGGAAGCTTATTATTTCGAGAATTTCGAACCCGAACATATGCAAAATGTATTTGAGAAGTCGATGAATGATTTTGCCAAAGACCTTGACAAACCACTCAGATTGAAAGCGCATGCCGATCAATTTAGTTGGGGTCGTTGTGCCGAAGAATATATCTCTGTGTACGAATCGGTAATGAAAAAATAATATTCCTTATAGTGCATGAGTACCACAAAGTGCATTGTCGTTTTCCCTGTTTATAAATCCTTGAGTGATAGAGAAATCGTTTTTTTTGAACAAGCCCTGAGAATGACATCGGCGTTTGATCATGTGTTTGTAGTTCCACAATCCTTCGTCGCAGATTCTACTTTCGATAAGTTCGATTGTAAATTTGTCCGTTTTCCCGACTTGTATTTCGAAACCATCACGGGGTACAATCTATTGATGCTTTCAAGCGAATTTTACAGTACATTTCGCGATTATGAATACATGCTCGTACATCAGGCGGATGTATACCTGTTCCGCCCCGAGCTTGAGAAATGGTGCGACAAAGGTTATGATTATATCGGTGCTCCTTGGCTGAAACCAAGTAAACGAAACAAGGCATCTTTCTATAAATTTATTCTTAAATACGTTCCTTTCTGTTACTCTGCACATAAGCGAAAAGTAATGGAACTGTATGACAATGTGGGCAATGGCGGATTGTCGTTGCGTAAAATAGATACATTTATCAATACACTTGATATGCCGCAGGCACAGAGTATCTTATCCCTATATAAGGAGCGATTGAAAACCGACACATTGTACAACGAAGACATATTTTGGAGTGTGGAAGCACCACGCATCAACAGGCATTTTAGAAAGCCCGATTGGCAAGAGGCTCTTCCTTTTTCAGTAGAGACCCATGCGGCTTATGCCTACGATTATATGGGGCAACAATTACCGTTTGGTAGCCATGCACCCGAAAAATATGAGCCTGAATTTTGGGACAACTTTATCAGATATGAGGAGGAAGTGAAATGAATGATAAGATAAGTATTGTATGTGTAACAATGAATGCTGCGAAATATATATCAGGATGTATAGACAGTATTCTCAGTCAGAGTTATCAGAATATCGAGATTGTCATTTTTGATGGAAATAGTTCGGACGGTACACAGGCGATCATCGAATCGTATGGAGACAAGATATCTTTCTTTCGCTGTGAGTCCGACTCCGGCGTTTATGATGCGATGAATAAGGCTTTGGATCACATCAGTGGCAAATGGGTCTATTTTCTTGGAGCTGACGACCGATTGCTCCCCGAATTTTCCGACTTTGCAAAGAATGAATTGAAAGATGACTCTTTTATCTACTACGCCAATGTGATGTATAAAGGCAAAAAAACAAAAGGAGAGGTAGACGAATATGAAGAAGCAAAGCATGGTATTTTTCATCAGACGATAATATATCCGGCAAAGGTGTTTTCGAAATATCGCTACAATCTGAAATACAAAGTGAATGCCGACTATGCGCTTAATCTGCAACTACACGGCGATCGCGATTTCCATTTTCGGTACGAAGATTATATCATAGCCCGATATGACGAAAATGGCATGTCTTCCATTGTTGAGGATAAAGCCTTTTTGGAAGATAAAGCTGGATTGATATTACGGAATTTCGGTTGGAAAATAAAGACAAGGTTCTTTTTTCGCCTTATCAAATCGAAGTTGAGCGGAAATAAAATCTGATTTATACAATACTTTTATAGACTTCCATCAGCCTGTCGGTACACGCCTTATCCGAGAAGCGTTGCACATATTCATAGCCTTTTTCTATCATCTTGTTTCTCAGATTCTCATCATCAAGCACACGGCAAATCTCTTTGGCTAATTGCTTTTCGTCTTTCGGATCTACGTATATCGAGTCGGGGCCTCCGGCTTCTTCGAGGCACGACTCTGTTGCGCCTATCACCGGAACCTTAGAATATAAAGCCTCAATGATTGGAATGCCAAACCCTTCGTATAGAGATGGATAAACAAACACGGCGCAAGATTGTATGATAGCCGGCAGGTCTTCGTGCGATACATTGTTGATGAGGTGCACTCTGTTTTCCAATCCATTCTTAGCTACATAATCCTCTACTTTCTTGGCATATTCTCGTTTGCGACCGACAGAAACGAAATGTACATTGTCGGGTAAAAGTTTCAAAGCCTTTGCTATGAGTAGGATGTTTTTTCGTTCTTCTATCGTACCCACCGAGAGTATATATTTCTTGGGCAAATTGTATTTCTGTATTACTTCGGCTCTTTTTTCTTTATCTACAATCGTCTTGAATGTATCGGAACAGCCTTGATATACAACTTCTATTTTTCCGGGATCGGTATTGTAATAGTGGATAATATCTCTTTTGGTGCACTCACTCACGGCAACTATTTTGTCGGCCACCTTGCATGCATAACGGGCTTTGGCATCGTATATGCGGCGGTCGATGACAGGGTAGGAGTGTGGCAACCTTCTGAATATGAGGTCGTGTATCGTTACCACCGATTTACATTCAGTAGTGGCTATTTTGTACGGCAATTCGTTACTCAATCCGTGATAGATACTCAGTTTTTCGTTTCTGATGGCTTTGGTTATCCCTATTGTTCTCCATAGAGGTTTGAATCCTCGCTGTGTGATGAAGCGGGAATCTTTGTTCAGATATATTTTCGAATTTTGAGTAGGTAGTTTCGGGCTGAACAATTCGTAGGTATTTTCAGGATAATATTTCGTCAGATTGGAAATAACGAAACGGCTGTAATTACCCAATCCCGTATAATTTTGCACAGCACGCTTGGCATCGAAGCCAATACGAAATTGCTCTTCCTTTTCCGGTTGTTCATCTATATAAGGCGTTGCACCCGGATATTTTTTCGAGAAGAAGTTCCAAAACTTATTACGGTACAACATCGTCTTCTCTACACATTCGCCCACTTCGAAATCGCGTGTTTGGGCGTATGTATTGGCTATATGTACCATCATTTCATCGCTGCCCCATAACCGTCTGAAATTGAAACATCCTGTTTCGAGGTCGATAGGCTTGTCGAAGTGCATGCGATTGAGGTCGACAAGATAGAATGTGTATTTGTCTCCCGATTTCTTATATAATATATTCCCCGATGAATAATCGAGGTGTAGTATATTGTTCTCGTGTAGATTAGCCGAAAAATCGGCAAACTGATTGACGAGACTTTCTCTGCCTTTCAGGCTACCTCTTTGCAACTCTTGCAATATGCCATCGAAGGTTTCGTGTACTGAGATATATGCACTTCTTTTTAGCAGTAGCCCTTCTCTTTCTTCTATATACGCAATGGGTTGAGGGGTGTTAAATCCTTTCCGGATTATGTCCAGCGCATGAAGATAGGAGCGACATGCTTTTGACTGACGAAAGGTTGAATATACAAACTGATTGAGCAGATGAGGTGTTTTGAATAACTTGACATTCAGCTTCAATCCTCCCTCATCGAATATCTTTATCGTGTTTCGTCCCTTATACACGGTTTCGCCATTGTCATCGAACGAGTCCATCAGATTGTGAATAAAATCTGATAGTGTATCTTTATAGTTTTCGTTTATGACAATCTTTATCATGATCAGAACTCTGAGGTGAAATGGAATTTGATGTCTCCGTAATCTTGTTGTGCCATGTTTAGCACGTAACCCGAATCGGCAAGGAAAACATCTCTGTCATCTTTATCCTTTGCCATATATTGGAATTTGCGTTTTTTGAAATCTTCCAATTGCTCTCTGTTGTCGCTTTCTATCCAGCACGCTTTGTACAGACTTATCGGTTCCCAACGGCATTGTGCTCCATATTCGTGCAATAAGCGGTATTGGATAACTTCGAACTGTAATTGTCCTACCGTACCGATAATCTTCCGTCCGTTGAATTGGTTGGTAAAGAGCTGTGCCACACCTTCGCCCATAAGTTGATCGAGACCTTTCTGCAACTGTTTGGTTTTCATCGGGTCGTCGTTTTCTATATATTTGAACATCTCCGGCGAGAAACTTGGTAGCCCCTTGAAGTGCAGATTCTCTCCTGATGTCAGCGTGTCTCCTATCTTAAAGTTCCCTGTATCGGGAAGCCCGACGATGTCTCCGGCATAAGCTTCATCCACAGTCTCTTTCTTTTGTGCCATGAAGGCTGTCGGCGAAGAGAAACGCATTTGCCTGTCGAGGCGGATATGTTTATAATATGCGTTACGTTCAAATTTACCCGAACATATTTTTACGAAAGCAATAGACGATCTGTGGTTCGGGTCCATGTTGGCATGTATCTTGAATACAAAGCCCGTAAAGTTATTATCTTCGGGTTGTACGGTGCGCTCAACAGCTGTAACCGAACGAGGATATGGTGCAATTTTAACGAAGCAGTCAAGTAATTCCTTCACTCC
Organism: uncultured Dysgonomonas sp.; assembly: GCA_937875275.1. Taxonomy (GTDB): domain Bacteria; phylum Bacteroidota; class Bacteroidia; order Bacteroidales; family Dysgonomonadaceae; genus Dysgonomonas. Next base: position 9,791 of record CALNCC010000144.1, read on the forward strand.
GAAGTTGTTTAATGCCGATCCGAAGAATGCCGGAGCAATCTCTCCTTTCAGATATTCTTCAACATCGAGAGTCGGATATACTCCTTCTACCAGTTCCAAATCTTCTCTGAGTTTCGACGCTAATCTGTCTCCGATATGTTTCTCCAATTCGGGGCTGGCTACATTCTTAAACTCAACAGAGTTTGTTACAGTCTGTTTGCTTGGAGTGTACAGATCCAATTTTCTTTGGTAAATATTATATACTCCCTTGAAACTTTGTCCGCTGTCTATCGGCCAGCTCAATGGGAGGACATTTATATTCAATTCTTCTTCCAACTCGTCCAACAGATCGAAAGGGTCTTTCCCGTCGCGGTCCATTTTGTTGATAAAAACCATCACGGGAGTTTTGCGCATGCGGCATACCTCCATCAGTTTGCGCGTTTGTGTTTCTACCCCTTTTGCCGAGTCGACAACGATAATTACACTGTCTACGGCTGTGAGAGTACGATATGTGTCTTCCGCAAAATCTTGATGACCGGGAGTATCGAGAATGTTCACTTTGTATCCGTCATATTCAAATCCCATAACGGATGTAGCGACAGATATTCCACGTTGTTTTTCGATCTCCATCCAGTCGGATGTGGCGGTTTTTTTTATTTTATTCGATTTGACGGCACCTGCTACGTGTATCGCTCCCCCAAATAGCAACAGCTTTTCGGTAAGTGTTGTTTTCCCTGCATCGGGATGACTGATTATGGCAAAGGTACGTCTGCGATGTATTTCTTTTTTTAATTCACTCATCAAGTATGTTTACTAAGCTTTCCTACAGCCTACAAATGTACTAAAAAACTAAATAGCCTTCAATGAATTTCTTTAGAATAAGATTTTAAGAGAAATAAAAATATATCTTTATGGTAGAGTTTCGTTAAACACACGGTTCTTATACACAATGAGGAAACAAACACAACACAAAAAATAAAAAAAGCATGAAAAACCTATACTATGCTCTTGCAGCTTTCCTTCTCCTTTTGAGTGGGTGTAATCAATCGTCTACGACTGTAATAACAGGGAAGATTGAAGGTGGGCAAGTGGATGAAATTAACTATTCTGTCCCTATTGATGGCTTTGTCTTTTTGGGTTTTCAAGAATCTGCCTCTGTTGATTCTCTTGGGAACTTTACGATAAATGTCGATTTGGAAAAGACATCTTGTCTCATGATCAATATTCCCGAATTGGGTATATATGATAAGGTAGTTATTGAACCACGACAAAAATATGACTTGATAATAAATAAAGAAAGTGAAAAACCATTTCAAATGTATGGCGCCAATGAAGAAGGGCAAAGTATATATCAAGAGTTTCCCTATTCTCCATTCATATATGAACAGATCGAAGAATACGATAATGTAGACTCCTTAAATATAGCTCTTCGGATGATGGGAGAGGAAAAAGAAGCGGAGATTGTGCAATTTAAAGCTTTATTAGATGATCAGAAAATATCAAAATTATTTTTTGACTATGTAAAAAAAGACAGAGATTGTTACTATGCATCGTTGAGTAATGTACTATCCTTTAGTCGACTATTAGAAATGGATGATCATGATGATCGAAAAGAAACCGTAGATCTTATTTCTCGTGTTTATGATGAATATTCCCCTGGAGATGAAAGTTTAATGGGTTCTTTATTTTGGTATGAATATGCGATTCAATATTGCTATTTCAAATTGTATACACAAAGAAAAATTAAGGAGATGGAGCAACATACCGAATGTCTTGATGTTGCCAAACAATTGTTAGATGGTAAAGCTCTTGAGTATTTTGAAGTAATGCATTTGTTACATGAGATTTATCCCGTTGCTATGAAAAAGGAGTATGACGAAAAGTTAATCGATTTGTTTGATCAATTTAAACGGAATTTCCCTAAAAATAAGGGAGTTAAATACATAGATCCTCTCGCGTCTGAGATTAAAAATAACCAAAGGTTAATCGAGCAGCCATTTACTGAATCGATGAAGTTTATACCTAACACAGACAATATAAATTCATTGGAAGAACTTATAGCTTTATTCAAAGGTCAGAAACTATATATCGATGTGTGGGCTACATGGTGTGGCCCTTGTCTGGGGGAATTTAAAAACAATGAAAAATTAAAGAAACTGCTGAAACAACAAGGCATAGAATCTGTTTATGTTTCACTTGATAAAGAACCTGATGAGCAACGATGGAAGGATATGATTAAGATTTTTAATCTTGAAGGGAATCACATTCGGGTAAATAGTAATTTATATACCGATCTCCAGAGGGTCTTTGATCGGGATGGTAGACTTACGATTCCATGGTATATAATGGTTGATGAAAATGGAGATATAACGGATAAGCACGCTAAAAGACCATCGGAATTAGTGAAAGATGTTGAGTGAGTAAATTTCTCGTTAGGTTAATAACATAGCGGCAGAAATTCCTGCCGCTATGTTATTTCGCTCTACTACTTGATACACTCCTCTTGAAATCCCTCCCAATTAAAATCTATCGGCTCAGGATATTTTTTATTTAGTTCACTGTTTATTTTTTGTATCATACCACCAAAGGTAAGTCCATATATTTTCTCGAAATTTTCCATTTCGCTTTGCCATATCGCTTTTAGCTTGTCTATGCCGTAGTTCTCAATCAGATAGCCAACAATGTATCCTGATTGATTGTAAAGAATCTTATTACCAACCGAATTCGCAAAATCAATTTCTGCATTTAATAATAAATCGGGAGAGAACAGTTTGCCATTTTGCAGGAAAAACATATACCGCTCTTTCAGGTTGTGTCCGTCGCAGTCGTAGTTTTCCGGTCCGGCATATACGGCCAATCCTTCTGTTAGCCATAATTTGTGGCTGTATGATTGTTTTCCCCACTTAAGAAAAGATGCAATGTGCATAAGTTCGTGTTTCAAGGGATTATATTCTTTTCTATATATACTACATACAACATTCCCTGGTAGAAGACCTATTGTGTCATTCAATGCAGCATACCCAGCTGCACTTAAACCCGCTAAGTGCTTCATTCCATCTCTTGAAGGAACAAGATAGATATGTACAGAATCAGTAAATGGCTTCTCGTTGATTATTTGGAGGCAGTCGTTGATATATTCATTCGTTTTTATAATCGCCTCATCCCTTTCCGCAACAGTCATTGTTGAATCTACCGTGAATGTCAGATTACTGATTTCTTTAGTAACCATTCTGTTCAGCTGTGGGTTGGACATTTGTCGTGGATTATATGCTGACAACCAATTTGATTCCGGAAATGGGTTGCATTCTTTAGTAAAGCGATTCCAATTAAAATCAATCGGGTTCGGGTGCTTCTTATTCAATTCACTATTTACCTTAACTGCAAAATCATCGAAGGAGAATCCGTATATTTTTTCAAAATTGGTCATTCCCTCTTTCCACAATTGTTTCAGCTTGTCCATGCCGTATTGGTCAGATAAGCAGTTGACAATATAAGCGGACTGATTGCACGCAATCTTGTACTGAATTTTATCGCTCTGATCGGGGAACTGTTTTATATCTAATAGTTTATCATTTTGTAGAAGATAGATGTATCGTTCTTCGATGGTATAGCTATCACAACTATATACCTCCGGGGCAGCATAGGTTTTTAAGCCTTCTTTAATCCATGCAGACCGGCTGTCAGTTTGGTTCCCCCATCTCTTGATAATAGCAATTCCCATCAGTTCTCTGTTCAGGGCACAATGTTCTGTGTTCTCAATATATGTAACCATATATTGCCCATCTATGTTTTCTGTAAAGGCGGCTTCTTTCTTTTGAGATAGTCGATACATTTCATTGAAGTCCGGTAGAGCAAGTACTCCCATAATAGGGCTGATCGGCTTTTCTTGCAAAAGATTTAGATTGTTGATCATACACTCTTTCACTTTTGCTGCAATACGATCTCGTTGAACCTCATCGAATGAATAGTCTACTAAATAGATGATGGAATCTTCCATTTTAAACATTTTTCTTTCGAAATTTGGGTTCGGTTGCCATTTGCTCCAATCTTGCGAGAAGATAGTACAACTATATAACGATATTAAGAATAGAAGTGTAATTTTATAATTCATACTTAAGTTACTTAGTAGAATTACCGTATCCCTGTTTGGGTATTTAGAATACTATATGTTTATTTATAATATTATCTAAACTTCAGTAATCTAAGCTATTCAATACAAGTTTGCTTGAATCCCTCCCAATTAAAATCTATCGGCTCAGGATATTTTTTATTTAGTTCACTGTTTATTTTTTGTATCATACCATCAAACGTAATTCCATATATTTCGTTGAAATCAATATCGGAACTTTGCCATAATTTTTTTAGTTTATCCACGCCATAATTTTCGATGAGATAGCCAACGATAAAAGCTGATTGACTATAAAAAATTTTATATTGGAAAGATTCTTCTCCCATTTCTTGATCGAATAATGAACTTGTTGATAAAAGTTTATCATTTTGAAGAAAATATACATATCGCTCTTCAAATGTATGACCATCGCAATCAAGTGATTCCGGACAAGCATATACGGCTAAAGCTTCCTCTAACCAAGTTGTATTAATGGACATTGTCCTTCCCCACTTTAAAAAGGACACGATATGCATAACCTCGTGTTTTAGTGGACTATGCTTTTTTCCATGTACACTATATATGGTGTTTTCTGTTAAATGACCGGAGTTTTTCAATCCGGATATTCCACCAATACGGCCACCTAACAATAATTTCATATCATTCTGTGTAGGCACAAGGTAGATGTGTATTGAATCATTGAATGGTTTTTCATTGATTATTTTGAGGCAATCATCAATATATTCATTTGTTTCTCTTCTGATTTCATTCCTCTCTGCAATAGTCAGAGTAGAGTCTACAGTAAATCTTAAATTACCAATTTCTTTAGTAACCATCCTATTCAGTTGTGGATTGGACATTTGTAGAGAATTATATGCCGGCAGCCAATCCGATTCTGGAAATGGGTTGCATTCTTGAGCAAAACGTTTCCAATCAAGATCAATCGAGTTCGGGTGTTTCTTATTCAATTCACTATTTACCTTAACGATAAAATCATCGAAAGTGAATCCGTATATTTTTTCAAAATCGGTCATTCCCTCTTTCCACAATTGTTTCAGCTTGTCCATGCCGTATTGGTCTGACAAGCACTTGACAATATAAGCGGACTGATTGCACGCAATCTTATACTGGATTGTATTGCTCCGATCGGGAAATTGCCTTATATCTATTAGTTTATCGTTTTTTAGAAGGTAGATGTATCGTTCTTCGATGGTATAGCTATCACAACTATATACCTCCGGCGAAGCATAGTTCTTCAAGCCTTCTTTAATCCATGCAGACTGACTGTCAGTTTGGGTTCCCCATCTCTTAGTAATAGCGACACCCATCAGTTCTCTGTTCAAGGCACAATGTTCTGTGTTTTCAATATATGCAACCATATATTGTCCATTCATGTCATCAGTAATGGCTGCCTCCTTTTTACCAAATAATCGATATATTTCAGCATAGTCGGGCAATGCAAGTATTCCCATAACAGGACTGATAGGCTTTTCTTGCAAAAGATTTAGATTGTTAATCATACACTCTTTCACTTTTGTGGCAATACGATCTCGTTGAATTTCATCGAATGAAGAATCCACTAAATAGAGTGTAGAGTCTTCCATTTTAAACATTTTTCTTTCGAAATTAGGACTCGGTTGCCATTTGCTCCAATCTTGCGAAAGAATTGTACAACTATATAACGATATTAAGAATAGAAGAGTAATTTTAGAATTCATATTGTTTTTATATATAAGTCCGTTCTCTCAAAAATATATAATATTTTGTAGTTACAGGAAGAATCTATAGAAAAAAAATATTCTTAGATGTAAAAAAACAAAGAACCGATGAAGTTAAACTCATCGGTTCTTGAAAATACTTAGCATAAGTATGTAAACCTATTCGAGGATACAATATCCCTATATACTTATTTTTCGTCTAAAGGAACGTAGTATATTGTCGTTGTCGGACTATATATACCAAATGTTACGCAATTTAACAATCCATTAACAACAGTCCATTGTGTCTTAGTTGTATAATTACGTCTTTCTCCAACACTGTCTTTTGCTTCTTGATTAGCTTGATCTAACGGCAATAGACCCCAAAGTAAGATTTGGTTTGTTCTTGATGCTACTTCCACTTGTGGTGTCTTATCTGTTACGGTACCATGATATACTTTAGATGTGTAACACGATGTCATAGTTAATGAGGCAAATAAAACGATACCTGCGATTAATGATTTTCTCATAATTGTTTTTAATTAATAAAATATTCACAAAAAAGTGAATTATAATTGTGTGTTTTGTATAAAGAAAATTATTATTTATTTCGTCAGTTTAGGTTCAGCCGATAGCCCAAGCGTTTTACGAGCACAAGCCATAGCCCAACACCACCAAGCAGTCTGCTCGCCATTACCGGCATCTTTCACTTTCCATTCGGTATCTTTCATCAGAGGGATGTCTTCGCTGCTCAAACGTTTGTTCTGCCAATAATTCTCTCCTTGTAGCCAAGCTCCCTCCATATAGATAGGATGTTTGTCATTGACAATCTGTATCATGTGCAATATCTGACTTAGGCGATTATAATCTTTTTCGTTGGCAGCAAAGACAATTTCCCAACCGATTCCCTTTCCTATAATTTCATTCGAAAAAGTTCCATCCGGATAACCGTCTGTCGGCATCCAATATACACCATTGCTGTGTTGTAAAAGTTTTTCGTTCATCACCTGCACTGTATTTTTCAATATTTGATGATCGACTCCTTCCCATCCGGCTGCAATAGGAGACAAAGTTACCCACCCCAAACCGTTGTACGGTATACCGGCATTACTGTCGGGTAAACGCATTTCTGAGTATGTGGTCGGACCATAGTGATTGGTCGTCATGTTTTTCTTAATACCATCCGATAGTCGTCTCAGTTTGTGCGACCATTGCTCAGCCATTTCTTCATCGCCTTGTCTCTTAGCTATTTCTATCATGTCAGCCAATGCCGCTCCAACAAAGCTTTGTGTCAACAGATCGAAGGTGTCCCACATACGTGCATCTTTCGAATGTTCGAAAGCTATATTACGCACCAATCCGGGTTCGATAGCCCAATGTCCATAAAGGAAAAATGCTCTTGACGCTGTAAATTTCATCATAGCACGCATTTGTTCCCATGTTTCGTCTTCGAAGGTGGTACGTTCTCTGCTGAGTGCAAGACGCGACCATGCCAGTATTATATGTGCTTGTGCATCTATCTGAAACTGATCGTCTTCGATATTATAATTGTCGCCAATAACTCGAGGAACATATTCTATTTTGTTTTTCTCCAATGTCTTCAATACATAGTTTACAGTGCGTTCTGCTTTTTCCTGTTGTTCGGTCTCAAGCAGCAAGAGCACATATGCTCCCGTGGTACGAGGAAACATTCCTGAATATGCACCTGTCAATGATTCGGGCAGATAGCCTTTTTCGTCTAATCGTTCCGTCAGACTGTTGTAAGTGTTAGCATATAATTTCTCAAAATAGGGTGATTGAATGGTGTTTTGTATGTCTTTTTTGTCGACATTCTCACGCACATCCATCGATTTGAGAGAAAGAGGCAAAAGAACAAAAAGTAGGCATAGCCAATTGACGTTTTTAATATTCATTGAATAGGTATGTTTAGGTATAATATTATCAAAATCCTTACAGGAGGCAAAGGTAGGGAATATTGTTTATTTAATCATCTCCAGAAACGAATTTTCGTCTATTATCGGGACTTTCAGCTTTTCGGCTTTCTCCAATTTTGATGGCCCCATATTGTCTCCTGCCAATATATAATTGGTTTTGGCAGATATAGAACCGCTGTTTTTCCCTCCGTTTATTTCTATCATGGCTTTGTATTCGTCGCGGGAATGATGAGTAAATGTGCCGCTGATTACTATTGTTAATCCACTGAGTTTATCGGTTTTCTGAGCTAAAACATCTTCACTCAACGCAAACTGTACGCCGCACTCTTTGAGGCGAGCGATGATTGCAGTATTAGCCTCGTTAGAAAAATATTCGACAACACTGTCAGCGATGCGTTCTCCTATCTCATCAACAAGGATCAATTCTTCTGCGGTTGCATTCATCAGTAAATCTATGTTGGGGAAAGCTGCACAAAGTCTTTTGGCGACCGTTTCGCCTACATACCGTATACCAAGTGCAAAGAGCACTCGTTCGTATGGTACAGTTTTTGACTTCAGGATGCTTTCTATCAGATTTTTTGCGCTCTTCTCTGCCCATCGCTCCAATCGCAGGAGGTCTTGCCATTGTACAGCATATAGGTCGGCAACATTGCTTATGTACTTTGCATTGAACAATTGGTCTATTGTCTCCGGACCACATTCTATATTCATCGCCTTGCGAGTAACAAAGTGTTCGATGCGTCCTTTTATCTGTGGAGGACATCCCTCGCTGTTGGGGCAATAGAAAATAGCTTCTCCATCATTCTTCACAAGTGGAGTTCCGCACTCGGGGCATGTACTGATAAAAATTACTTTTTCGCTGAACAGATCGCGCACGGAAGTTTCTACTGCTGTTATCTTCGGAATAATCTCTCCGCCTTTCTCCACATACACCATATCACTGATGTGCAAGTCGAGATTGTTGATATTATCCTCATTATACAGAGACGCCCTTTTCACAGTTGTGCCCGATAGTTGCACAGCCTCCAGATTGGCGACAGGTGTTACCGCGCCCGTGCGTCCTACCTGATAGGAAACGGATAGAAGTTTAGTCAACGCTTTTTCTGCCTGAAATTTATAGGCGATTGCCCAACGAGGAAACTTGGAAGTGTATCCTAAGTTCTTTTGTTGAGACAAAGAGTTTACTTTA